>JAICJK010000319.1 GCA_025928415.1 Solirubrobacteraceae bacterium
CGACTACCTGCGCGCGTACGGCGACGACGCGATCGCCGCTCTGGACCTCGTCGGGGGCGCGGTGATGCTCACCCCCGGCTTCGACCACATCGGCCCCGGCTTCCTCGAGAACGCCGGCGACGCGTGCGCGGCCGACCTGCCGGCGAGCATCGCCGCGATCCGCCGCTTCCTGGCCGCCTGCACGGCGCAGCCGCTCGCCGCGGAGGACTGGAGCGCGGCGCTGTGCTGGAACATGGTCGTGCCCGCCGAGGTGCGCCAGGCGCTGCTCGCCCGCGCGATCGACGCCGACGACGTCCTGTCGGGCCTCTCCGTGCCGGTGCTCGTGACCCACGGCCGCGCGGACGCGATCGTGCTGCCCTCGATGGCCGAGCACGTGCTCGACGTGTGCAGGACGGCGCGGGCGTCCTGGTATGAGGGCATCGGCCACATGCCGTTCCTCGAGGACCCCGCGAGGTTCGACCGCGAGCTGAGCGAGCTCGCGCGCGTCAGCCGAGCCTGACCAGCATCTTCCCCGTGTTCTCGCCGCGCAGCAGGCCGATGAACGCGTCCGGCGCGTGGTCGAGGCCGTCGACGACGGTCTCGCGGTGGTGGATGCGGCCCGCGGCCAGCCACGGGGCGACCTCGGCGACGAAGTCGCCGGTCCGCGCGCCGTGGTCGCTGACGATGAAGCCGCGCAGCGTCAGGCGCTTGCCCACGGCCTGCATCAGGTTGCGCGGGCCGGGCGCGGGCTCGGTGGCGTTGTACTGGGAGATCGCGCCGCACAGCGCCGCGCGGCCGCGGAGGCGCAGCGCGCCGATCGCCGCCTCGAGGTGCTCGCCGCCGACGTTGTCGAAGTAGACGTCGATGCCCTCGGGCGCCGCCTCGGCGAGCTGGCCGGCGACCGGGCCGTCGCGGTAGTTGAACGCCGCGTCGAAGCCGAGCTCGCCGGTGACGTGGGCGACCTTCTCCGCGGAGCCGGCGCTGCCGACCACGCGGTGCCCGCGGAGCTTGGCGATCTGGCCCGCCATGCCGCCGACGGCGCCGGCCGCGCCGGAGACGAACACGGTGCCGTCGGCGTCGGTCAGCCCGGCGATGTCGGTGAGCCCGACCCACGCGGTCATCCCCGGCATCCCCAGGACACCCAGGTAGGCCTGCGCGGGCGCGGCGCCGGTGTCGACCTTCTGCACGGCGCCGGCGGGCACGACGGCCCACTCCCGCCAGCCGAGCCCGTGCAGGACGACGTCGCCCTCCCCCACGTCGCCGGAGCGCGAGGCGACGACCTCGCCGACGGCGCCGCCGTCGAGCGGCGCGCCGAGCTGGAACGGCGGCACGTAGGACTTCACGTCGTTCATGCGCCCGCGCATGTAGGGGTCGACGGACATCCAGGTGTTGCGGATCAGGACCTCGTCGGGCCCGGGATCGGGGACCTCGACCTCGGCGAGGCGGAAGTCGGACGGGGTGGGCGCGCCCTGGGGGCGCGCGGCGAGCTGGATCTCACGACCGGTGCGGGGCATCGGCGGATCCTCGCACGGCCGCTCGGCGGGCAGCGCGCGCCCGCGCGTTGGCGGGCGCGGCGCGGGCCGCCGGGGCGCGCGTCAGCCGGGCGTTCCGCGGCCCTCGCGCTCCTGCGCGAAGACGAAGCGGGCCAGGCGGCGGTCGTCGTGATCGGGCAGCGCCATGAAGCGCACCGCACGGTGGCCGAACGGCGTCGCGCGGACGACCTCCCCGGTTCCCTCGAGCTCGCCCTCGCCCGGGATCGTGACCGTCCAGCGCACGCGATCGCCGAGCTGCAGCAGCGCGGCGTCCTCAACGAGCATCCCGCCCGCGCTGAGGTCGACGGTGCGGCAGCCGAGCTCCGCCGGCGCGCCGGGGCCGAGCACGGCGACGCGGACCGCGCAGCGCACCCGCGCGAAGTCGCGGCGCTGCATGACCACGGCCTCCACCGGCCCGGTGAGCACGAGCCGGCCGTCGCGCACCGACAGCTCGCCCGCGCGCCGGACGAGCCCGCGCGCGCTGCGCCACTCCAGCGCGGCCGCGCAACGCTGCATGCCGCCGGGCAGGACAGCCGGGCCCGAGACGGGCTCCAGCTCGAGCTCCTCCTGCGCCGTGCCGGGCGCCGTGCTGCGCACGGCCAGGCGCCAGCCGCCGTCGAGCACCACGTCCAGCGGATGGCCCGGCAGCGGCTCGAAGACGCGATCGGGCTGGGGTTCGGCCGTGCGCATGCGATCGCCCCGGTCGTCGGCCATGACCCGGCCCGGTTGAGCGGGCGCGCGCCGCCGGTAGGGTCCGCCGCCATGAGCGCACCCAGCCTCGCGGGCCGGACGATCTTCATGTCGGGCGGCAGCCGCGGCATCGGCCTGGCGATCGCGCTGCGCGCCGCCCGCGACGGTGCGAACGTCGCGCTCATGGCCAAGACCGCCGAGCCGCACCCGAAGCTCGAGGGCACGGTCCACACGGCGGCGGCGGCGATCGAGGAGGCCGGGGGGCAGGCGCTGCCGATCGCCGGCGACATCCGCGACGCGCCGGCGGTCGACGCCGCCGTCCAGCAGGCGGTCGAGCGGTTCGGCGGGATCGACGTCTGCGTCAACAACGCCAGCGCGATCAACCTGGCCCCCGTCCGCGAGCTCGACGTCAAGCGCTACGACCTCATGCTCGACATCAACACGCGCGGCACGTTCGTCGTCTCCAAGGCCTGCCTGCCCCACCTCGAGCGCTCCGGCAACGGGCATGTCCTCACGCTGTCGCCGCCGATCGACCTGGACCAGCGGTGGCTCGGCGGCCACGCCGCGTACACGCTCAGCAAGTACGGGATGACGCTGCTGACGCTGGGCCTGGCCGAGGAGGGCCGCGCGGCGGGGGTGGCGGCGAACACGCTGTGGCCGCGCACGCTGATCGCCACCGCCGCCGTGCAGAACCTGCTCGGCGGCGACGCGGCGATGGCCCGCTCGCGCCGCCCGGAGATCGTCGCCGACGCGGCGCACGCGATCCTGACCCGGCCCGCCGCGGAGTGCACTGCCAACAGCTTCATCGACGACGAGGTCCTTGCCACGGCGGGAGTCACCGACCTCTCGCCGTACCGCTACGGCGACAGCGACGACGAGCTGCAGACGGACCTGTTCCTGTAGGACACCGGAGGACGGGGACAGCGTGGCGGCGATCCGGGCAGCGCGACGCGACGAGCTAGAGCTGCTGCGGGCGATCGAGGCCGACGCCGGGCGGATGTTCGCCGCGATCGGCATGGACGCGATCGCCGAGGACCACCCGGGGTCGATCACCGAGCTGGAGGCGTTCCGCGCGGCCGGCGGGGCATGGGTCGCCGTCGACGGCGACGACCGGCCGGCGGGCTATCTGCTCAGCGGCCCCGTGGACGACGCCCTGCACATCGAGCAGGTCAGCGTCGCCCGCGCCCACGCGCGGCGGGGGCTCGGGGCCGCGCTGATCGAGCACCTCGCGACCACGGCGGCCGCGCGCGGCCGCGCGGCGCTCACGCTGACGACCTTCCGCGACGTCCCGTGGAACGCCCCGTACTACGCGCGGCTGGGCTTCAGGGTCGTCGAGCCCACCGACCAGGGGCCGGCGCTCCGGGCGATCGTCGCCCACGAGGCGGTCACGATCCCCGGCGACGCGCCGCGCGTGGCGATGCGGCTCCCCCTCGCCGCCGCCCGCCGCTAGCGTCAAGCGATGCCACGCCGACCGCTGAAGCTCCCCGACGCGCTCGTGCTCGGCGGCGGCGGGACGCTCGGCGAGGCGTGGATGCGGGGGCTGCTGGCGGGCGCGCAGGCGGCGGGCGACGGGCTCGACTTCCGGCGCTGCGAGGCATGGGTGGGGACGTCGGCGGGCTCGATCGTGGCCGCGATGCTCGCCGCCGGGCGGGCCCCGGACGCGTCCGGGCGCGGGCCCGCGGACCCGGTGATGCCCGGCGCGGGGACGAGCTCCCCGCTGGCCCGTGCGGCGCGCACCGTCCTGCGCTCCTCCGCGCCGGCGGCCGCGCTCGTCGCGC
>JAICJK010000594.1 GCA_025928415.1 Solirubrobacteraceae bacterium
CCGCGGCCGGCGCCGCGCGGGCGAACTGCCGCGGCAGGATGGTCGCCGCGCGGAAGCGCGCCGGGGAGCGCGCCGGGGACACCCACGTCCGCGGGACGTCGAACGGGTCGGCGCGCCCGGCGGGCGGGCGCCCGCCGTACAGCGAGAAGGCATGCGTGATCCCCGCGTCCCGCGCGCAGGCCCGCGAGGTCGCGTCGAAGGCCCAGCGCGCGCCGATCGGGTAGCTGAGCAGGGTCGGCGCCTCCCCGAGCTCCTCGCCGATCCGGGCGACCGACCCGGCGATCTCCTCCCGCTGGCGGGCGGCCGGGCAGCGCGCGAGGACCGGGTGGTCGACCGTGTGGGCGCCGAAGGCCATGCCGCCCCGCCGCATCTCGCGCACCATGTCCCAGGTCAGCCACGTCGACGCCGCGAGCCCTGGATCGGCGCGCCCGGCCCCCGACGCCTGGCCGAGCCACTCCATGAACGGCTCGGTGCCGGCCGGGTCGAGGCGCGCGTAGGCGTCACCGAGCGCGCGGACCGCCGCGCCGGCGGCATTCCTCGAGAGCGGGAGCGGGCCGCCCCGCCACGGCCCCGGCGGGAGCTCGGCCCGGGGGCTCGTGCGCACCATCCAGGCGATCTCGTCCCACCAGGCCACGCGCGGGCGGTCGAGGAACCCCGTGGCGAGGAAGAACACCGCCGGCAGCCCGCGGGCGCGCAGGACGGGGTAGGCCAGGTCGTGGTTGTCGCGATAGCCGTCGTCGAAGGTCAGCGCGACGTGGCGCCCGCGACGGGCCTCCAGCGCAGCGGGCAGCTCGTCGCCGGAGACGACGTCCGCGCACCGCTCGACCCATGCGAGCTGGCGGTCGAGCTCGTCCTGCGTCGCGCTCCACAAGGCGGGGTCGTGGGCGCCGGGCAGGGGGCTGCCGATGCGGTGGTAGCCCAGGACGAGCACGCCGCGCCAGGCGGGGACACGGGTCAGCACGGCCGCCAGGCCGACCCGGTCAACGGCACTCGCGACCGTCTCACCCCGCCCCATCCTCACCACCTCGTGGACGCCGGCGCTGCTCGCCAGGGAGACTATCCTCCGGCTCCTGAGCGGTCGGCCCGACATCCGGGCAGCACGCGCCGCCACCTGGCCGGGCCTCCCCCTGCGACCGGATGCACCGGAGGCGCTGATCGCCGGCGGAGCGCTGGTCGTCGCGCTGCTGGCCGGCGCGCTGCTCACCCGCAGCGTCGGCCTGGGCATCGCGCTCGTGGGCGCGTGCGCGTTCGCGACCCTGGTCCTGCTCGACCTGCCGCTGGCCATCGCCGCCTGGGTGCCGGTCGCGTGGATCGAGTACTCGCACCTGACCGGGCGCGCTCCCGTCGTCGGGACGGTCCTGCTCGTGGTCGCCTGGGTCGGCGTGGCGCGCGCGCGCGGCGTCAGCCTGGACGCCGGCGGAGCGGTGCGGCCGGTGATGCTGGTCCTCGCGCTGCTGCTGGTGTGGCTGACGCTCTCGGTGGCGTGGGCCGGCGACCGCTCGCTCGCGTGGGCGGAGGCCAAGTCGTGGTACGGCGCGGCGGCGAGCTTCTTCCTCGTCGCCACCGCCCTCGTGTCGCCGCGGACGGTCCGCCTCGTGGCGCTCGCCTTCGTGGCCGGCGCGCTGATCGCGGTGCTGGCCGGCATCACGGGCCACAGCGGGCTGACGACCACCGCCGACGCCCTCGACCTCGCGACGCGACGGCGCTTCTCGGGCGGCGCCGGCGACCCCAACTACCTCGCGGCCGGCATCGTGGCCGCGATCGCGCTGGCCGCAGGGCTGCTGCCGTCGGCCCGCGACGCGCTCGCCAAGCTCGGCCTGCTCGCCGCCATCGCCGCGCTCGGCGTCGCGCTGGCCGCGACGGAGTCGCGCGGCGGCATCCTCGGCGCCCTGGTGGCGCTCGCGGC
>JAICJK010000555.1 GCA_025928415.1 Solirubrobacteraceae bacterium
CCCACCGCGGCCACCAGCCGCGCCCGCAGCCCGGGCGCGTCGGGGTCGGGCAGCAGGACGATCCCCGTCTCCCCGTCGGCGACGGCCAGGGCCTCGGCGTCCAGGCGCGCGGCCAGCCGGTCGGGGTCGGTGCCCGTCACCACCACCGCGGCGATGGCCGCCGGGACGGGCCACGCGGCCTGCACCGCGAGGTCGCGCAGCTCCTCGGGCGCCGCGTCGTCGCGCGCGAGCAGGCGCACGAGGGCGCGCCGGCGCCGCGCGCGCTCGCCCGCCGCTCGCGTCTGCTCCGCCGAGAAGCCCGCGACCGACTCGGCGCTGATCGCGTCGATGTAGGTGAAGATGGCGCCGGCGAGCGCGTACAGCGTGCGCGGTTCGTGACCCGCGGCCTCGGCGGCCGCCACGAAGCGCTCCCAGGCCAGCCGCGCGCCGAGCCGGTAGGCGCTCAGCAGCGCGTCGAGGCTGCGGCCGGCGCGCAGCTCGGCGCGGCCGAGCTGGATGTAGATGCGGCGGGACTGCTCGTCGGGGGCGCCCGGCGCCTCGATCTCGTCGACGAAGCGGGTGAGCGCCCGCTCCACGCCGGCGCGCAGCGCGTGGCCGAACGGGCCCTCGAGCGGCCGCGCGTAGTCCGGCACCTCCTGGCCGATGGCGACGATGGTCTCCTCGGCCAGCTCGGGCAGGACGGGACGCAGCGCGGCGGCGAGCTCGGGCGGGAGCGGCAGGTTCACCTTGTGCTCAAGCTACAAGATCGGCCCGCCCGAACGTGACAGTGGTGCGGAGAGATCACGGAAGATTGCGTCCACCATCCAGCGAATGTCCAAGTTGCAACGCTCCCTGAACCTCGGGGCGGTCGTCGTGCCGTTCCTGGCCTTCCTCGCCGCCGTCGTCCTGCTGTGGAACAGCATCGTCGGCTGGACCGACCTGGCGATCCTCGTCGCCCTCTACCTCCCCGCCGGCTTCGGCATCACGATCGGCTACCACCGCCTGCTGACCCACCGCGCGTTCCAGACGTCCCCGCGCATGAGCTACCTGCTGGCGATCATGGGCAGCGGGGCGGTGCAGGGCCCGGTCATCGAGTGGGTCGCCGACCACCGCAAGCACCACGCCCACACCGACGCGGAGGGCGATCCGCACTCGCCCCATACGCACGCCGGCGAGGGCTTCACCGGCGCGATCCGCGGCCTCTGGCACGCGCACGTCGGTTGGCTGTGGACCGATCAGGGCCAGGCGCAGCGCCGCAAGTACGCCCCGGACCTCATGGAGGACGAGGGGATGCGCTTCATCAACCGCACGTTCCTGTGGTGGGTCGCGCTGCCCTACGTGCTGGCCTTCGGTCTCGGCTATGCGCTCACCGGCGAGCTCAAGGGCGCGCTGACCGCGGTGATCTGGGGCGGCTTCTGCCGCGTCTTCTTCCTGCACCACGTCACGTGGTCGATCAACTCGATCTGCCACTTCTTCGGGACGCGGCGCTTCGCCACCGACGACCACTCGACGAACGTGTTCTGGCTGGCGCTGCCCTCGCTCGGCGAGGCCTGGCACCACAACCACCACGCGTTCCCGCGCTCGGCCAAGCACGGGCTGAAGGGCTTCGAGATCGACCCGTCGAGCTGGGTCATCGCGGGGCTCGAGAAGCTCGGCCTGGTCTGGAACGTCGTGCGCATCACGCCCGAGCGACAGCGCGAGCGCCTCGCGACCGCGCAGCAGCGCACGCCGACGGCGGCCTGAGGGCTCCGGGCGGCCGGCCGGCGAGGCGGCGCGGCCGCCCCGCGCGCCGGCCCCCGAGCGTCAGTCCGCCCCGACCCGCTTCGAGCAGGCCGGCCAGGCCGACGGGCCCTGCTCGGACATGAGCTGCTCGGCACGGGCGTCCTGCTCGGCCTCGGTCGCGGCGGCCGGGTCCCCCTTGCCGCCGAGGCCCTTCCAGGTCGCGCGGGAGAACTGGTACTTGCCGCGGTAGGCGCCCGAGGCCGAGACCGCGGTCGGGTCGCCGCCGGACTCGCACAGGGCGATGGACTCGAGCAGCGACGAGGCGCCGGCGGACCGCGCGGCCGTGGCCGCGGCGCCGCCGGAGGCCGCCCGGACACCGGCGCCGG
>JAICJK010000156.1 GCA_025928415.1 Solirubrobacteraceae bacterium
GACGTCGCCGGCCCGGTAGTCGAACGTCCGCGCCTTGGCCTCGGCCGCGAAGACCGTCATGCGGCCGCTGCCCGCCAGGTAGTACTGCCACTCGTCGGCGTTGGGGTGCCAGTGCAGCTCCCGCAGCGCCCCCGGCTCGACCTCCACGAGCGCGGCGGCGACCGTCGTCGCGACGGGGAACACCGCCGAGTCGGTGACGCGCACGGTCCCGCCGCGCATCCCCTCGGGCTCCTGGGCGAGCATCCGGTGGCTGAAGCGCGGCGGCCCCCCGCCGTTCCCGCCGTTCCCGCCGTCCGCGGCGTCCGCCTCCAGCGGGCCCGGGACCTCGGCGGGGAAGATGTAGCGCTCGTGATCGGGCAGGCCGGCGAGCGCGCCCTCCTCGACGCCGAGGTCCTCGGCGAGGACCGCCCGCGGCGTGTGGGCCAGCCAGTCGGTGAGCAGGAACGTCGCGTCCTCGGAGAAGCCTCCGTCGTCGAAGACGAGCAGGAACTCACAGCCGTCGCGCAGCGCCTGGATCGCATGCGGGACGCCCTTGGGGAAGTACCAGAGGTCGCCCACGCCGACGTCGCCGGCGAACGCGCGCCCGCCGGGGTCAACGGCGGTGATCCGCGCCCGGCCCTCGAGCATGTAGGCCCACTCGGCCTGCTTGTGCCAGTGCAGCTCGCGCACGGCGCCCGGCTCCAGGAGCATGTTCACGCCCGCGAGCGCGGTCGCCACCGGCAGCTCGCGGCGGCTCACCTCGCGTGCCCAGCCCCCGGGCTCCAGGCGCTTGTAGGCGTCCGAGAAGGAGAACCGGAGGTTGGGCACGCTGCCTTCGTCGGTGTCCGGCGCGGGGCCGGCGTCGCGGTCGGTCACGCCGCGTCCTGCTGCACCGACCGCGTCTCGCCGACCGGCAGCCAGTCGCGCTTGGTGGTCCGGTTGGCGGTCAGCGCGAACGACGCGTACCAGGCGCACGCCGCGGTGGCGATCCCGAACCCGCCGCCGATGTTGAACAGGACCGTGGAGTCCAGCGCCTTGCCGAGCCCGAGCAGCACGTAGGCCGGCCACAGGGTGATGAACACCGCCTGGATCGCCACGCTGACCTTCATCGAGACGATCCACATGTAGAACGAGAAGACGCCCCACGAGAACAGGTAGAGCGCCAGCGCGCCGTTCTGGTGATCCTTCGGGATCTGCGGCAGGAAGAACTGGTTCAGGGCCCAGAACGAGATCCAGAAGCCGCCGTAGGAGCTGAGCGCGACGGCCGCGAACGTGTCGTTCTTGATGAACGCCCACATGCCGGCGAGGAGCTGGACGAGCCCGCCGTAGGCGAGCGCGAGACCGAGCACGACGGGGAGGTCGACCTGGTCGAGGATCCCGACGTTGATGAAGCTCAGCATCATCGTCGACAGCGCGAACCCGGCGAGGCCGAGGGCGGCCGGGTCGGCGATGAAGCGCGCCGGTCCGGCCTCGGGCTTCTCGCCGCGGGCTGTCCGGATCGCGACGGGGTCTGCTGCTGTGCTGGCCATGATTGCCTCCTGGGTGGATGTGGTTACCGGCCGCGCAGCGCCATCCGGGCCACCTGGGCCAGGTGCAGCGGATGGCGCTCGGTCCCGTGCTCGATCTGCGAGCGGCAGCTGAACCCGTCCGTGACGATCAGCGTGCCCTGCGGGGCCTCGCGGACCCGCGGCAGCAGGACGCGCTCGCCCGCCTTCATGGAGACCTCGTACGGGTCCCCCGGCTCGTAGCCGAAGGACCCCGCGACGCCGCAGCAGCCCGAGTCGAGGACCTCGGCGTCGACGCCCAGGCGCTCGAGGACCCGCTGGTCGCAGTCGGTGTCCGACGTCGCCTTCTGGTGGCAGTGCAGGTGCATCAGCGCCGGGCGGTCGAGGGCCGGCGGCCGCCAGTCCGGGAGCTCGCGCGCGAGGAACTCGCCGAGCGAGGAGGTCAGGCGGTTCAGCCGCTTGGCGTCCTCGTCGTGGGGCAGCATCTGGATGAGCTCGTCGCGGAACACCGCGCCGCAGCTCGGCTCCAGCGCGACCAGGGGCGTGCCCGCCTGGATCTCCGGCCGCAGCGCCTCGAGGATCTGCCGGAGCTGGCGCTGGGCCAGCGTGAGCATCCCGTAGTCGTAGAGCGGGCGCCCGCAGCACAGCATCTTCTCCGGGACGACGACCTCGCAGCCGGCGGCCTCCAGCACCTCGGTCGCGGCGATCGCCACCTCGGGGTGGAAGAAGTTGTTGAACGTGTCGGGCCACAGCAGCACCCGCCGCCCGCCCGCCGGGCGCGGGGGCCGCGCCGCGAACCAGGCGCGGAACGTCTGGCGCGCGTAGGCCGGCGGCTTGCGCTCCGGCGCCACGCCGGCCGCGCGCCGGCCCCAGCTCGCCAGCGGCTCGCGCTGGAGCAGCAGGTTGGCCAGGCGCGGGGCGTGCGCCGCCAGCCGCGACTCCCAGTAGATGAGGCCCATGGCGTAGGCGTGCCGGGGGCGCAGGCGGCCCTTGAAGTAATGGGAGAGGAACTCGGCCTTGTAGGTGGCCATGTCGACCCGCACCGGGCACTCGTGCTTGCAGCCCTTGCAGGCCAGGCACAGGTCGAGCGCCTCCTTGACCTCCTCGTTGCGCCAGCCGCCCTCGATCGAGTCGCTGCGCTGCATCTCGAACAGCAGCCGCGCGCGCCCGCGCGTGGAGTGCTTCTCCTCGCGCGTGACCTGGTAGCTCGGGCACATCGTGCCCTCCTGGTCGCGGCACGCGCCGACGCCGAAGCAGCGCTCGGCCGCCGCGCTGAAGCTGCCGCCGTCGTCGGGGAAGGCGAAGTGCGTGTCGAGCTGCCGCGAGCGGTAGGTCGGGTCCATCCGCAGGTTGGTGTCCAGCGGATAGGGGTCGACGACCTTGCCGGGGTTCATCATCCCGTCGGGGTCCCAGATCGCCTTGAACTCGCGGAACGCCCCGATGATCTCCTCGCCGAACATGCGCCCGAGCAGCTCGGCGCGCGCCTGGCCGTCGCCGTGCTCGCCGGACATCGACCCGCCGTAGCGGGCGATCATGTCGCCGGCGTCCTCCATGAACGCGCGGTAGTTGGCGACCCCCTCCGGCGTCAGGAAGTCCCAGTCGATGCGGGTGTGCATGCAGCCGTGGCCGACGTGGCCGAAGAAGGCGGCGATCCGGCGGCCGTGCTTGTCACACAGCTTCTGCAGGTCGCGCAGGTAGTCGCCCGTGCGCTCGGGCGGCACCGCGGCGTCCTCCCACGACGGCCACCCGGGGTGCTCGCCCGGGACCTTCGAGTTGCCCACGCCGCCCTCGCGGATCTCCCAGACCTGCGAGATCTCGCCGGTGTCGTCGTAGTGCTTGGCGTCGACGTGCGGCCCCCCGCCGCCCCGCTCCACGGCGTCCATGAGCCGCTGGGCCTGCTCGGCGGCCTCGTCCTCGCTGTCGCCGCCGAACTCCACCAGCAGCCAGGCGTCGCCGTCGGGCAGCAGCTCGGGGTGGCGCTTGAAGCCCTTGCCCAGCTCGTTGTCGACGAGCAGGCGGTCGAAGGTCTCCAGCGCGATCGGGTCGAAGCCCATGATCTCCGGGACCTGGTCGGCCGAGGTCGCGGGATCCGCGTAGCCGATGAGGACCAGCGAGCGGTGCTGCGGGCTGGGGATCAGCTTGAGCTCAGCGCCGAGCACCAGCGCGCAGGTCGCCTCCGTGCCGACCATGGCGGCGGCGAGGTTGAACCCGCCCTCGGGCAGCAGCCGGTCGAGGTTGTAGCCGGAGATCCGCCGCGGGATGTCCGGATAGCGCTCGCGGACGCGGTCGCCGTAGCGGTCGCGCAGGTCGCGCAGCGCCGCGTAGATCTCGCCCTCGCGGCCGCCGCGGGCGATCGTCGCCTCGAGCTCCTCGTCGGTGACGTGGCTCGGCAGGCGCAGGCGCGTGCCGTCGTAGAGCAGGACGTCCAGCGCCTCGACGTTGTCGGCGGTGACGCCGGCCATGATCGAGTGCGTCCCGCACGAGTTGTTGCCGATCATCCCGCCGAGCGTGCAGCGCGAGTGCGTCGCCGGGTCCGGGCCGAAGGTCAGCTCGTGCTCCTCGGCGGCCTCGCGCAGCCTGTCGAGCACGATCCCGGGCTGCACGCGCGCGCGGCGGCCCTCGGGGTCGAGCTCGAGCAGCCCGTCGAGGTACTTGGAGAAGTCGATCATCACCGCCTCGTTGACCGTCTGGCCGGCCAGGCCGGTGCCGCAGCCGCGGGCGCCGATCGGGGCGTGATGGCGCCGGCACGCCGCGACGGTCGCCACGACGTCGTCGACGGTGCGCGGGATCACCACGCCGATCGGCACCTGCCGGTAGACCGAGGAGTCGTTGGCGTACAGCGCGCGGCTGCCGGCGGAGAAGCGCACCTCGCCGCGCACCTGCTGCGCGAGCTCGCGCGCGAGCGCGCGCGCGTCCACGGCGGTCGCCGGGTCGCCGGCGGTGGTGACGGGCGGGCTGACGGTGGTGGCCATGTCCGCCCCCTAACGCCCGTCGCCGCTCGAGCGGGCCGCGCCGACCTTCTCCTTGACGCGCGCCCAGACGCCGTACGGGCTGGCGGGGTCGTCGGCCTCCTGCAGCATCTGGCGGCCGATCGTCAGGCCGATGCGCGTCCGGCTCTCCTCGCCGCGGCGCAGCGCGTCATACATCATCTTGGCCTGCTCCTTGGTGATCTTGGCCGGCAGCGGCGGCTCGTTGGCATCGACGACGGCCTCGACGACGACGGGGCCGGGGGTGGCGAGCGCCTCGCGGAGCTGGTCGCCGCAGCTCGCCGGGTCCTCGATGTGGAAGGCGCGCGCGCCGCAGCCCTCGGCGACCTTCACGAAGTCGATCGGCGCGAAGTCCACGCCGTACTCCGGGTTGCCGAGGAAGACCATCTGCTCCCACTTGATGAGCCCGAGCACGTTGTTCTTGAAGCAGATGACCTTCACCGGCAGCTCGCGCTGGATGAGCGTCGCGAGGTCGCCCATCTGCATCGACAGCGAGCCGTCGCCGGTGAAGGCGATCACCTGACGGCCGGGGTACGCCGACTGCGCGCCGATCGCGTAGGGCAGGGCGGCGGCCATCGAGCAGTTCGTGCCGCTGTAGATGAACTGCTGCTGGGCGCGCAGGCGCATCTGGGTCACCCAGTACGTCACCTGGCCCGAGTCGCCGCAGACGATCGCGTCGTCGTCGAGCGCCTGCGCGAGATGCCAGGCGACGACCTGCGGCTTCATCGGCGTGTCGGTGCGCGTGCCGCGCTCCTCCATCAGCGACCACCACTCGCCCATGCCCTGCTGCGCCTGCTGCAGGAAGGCGCGGTCCTCGTTGCGCTGCAGCAGCGGGACGAGCGCCTGCAGCGTGGCCTTCGCGTCGCCGACGAGGCCGACGTCGGCGGGGTGCCGCAGGCCGATGCGCTCGGGGCGGTCGTCGATCTGGACGCACACCGCCTGGCCGGGGGACGGGAGGAACTCGATGTAGGGCATCGAGGAGCCGACGATCACGAAGGCGTCGCAGCCCTCCATCGCCTCCTGCGTCGGGCGGGTGCCGAGCACGCCGATGCCGCCGGTGACGTACGGGTTGTCGTCGGGCACGCAGTCCTTGCCCAGCGACGCCTTGGCGATCGGCGCGCCGAGCGCCTCGGCCAGCGCGACGAGCTCCGCGCCGGCGCCGCGGGCGCCCTGGCCGGCGAGGATCGCCGGCTTGGCGTGGCCGGCGAGCACCTCGGCCGCCCGGCGCAGCTCGGCCTCGGGCGGGGTGCGCACCGGTGGCGCGTAGGCCGTCGTGGTGTGGCCCGGGACGTTGCGCTTGTAGCGCATCAGGTCCTCGGCGTCGGCCGTCTGGTAATCGATCGGGAAGGCGATGTGCACCGGCGCGCGATTGGACAGCGCGGTGCGGCACGCGAGGTCGAGCACGTTGTGGATGTGCTCGGGGCTCATGATCCGCTGGTTGTAGGCCGCGAGGTTGGCGTACAGGTAGTCGGTGTCGAAGTCCTGCAGGTAGTGGGTGCCGATCAGGTCGTGGTAGGTCATGCCGGTCACGGCCAGCAGCGGCACGCCCTCCAGCCGCGCGTCGAGCAGCCCGTTGGCCAGGTGGATCGCGCCGGGGCCGGAGGTGGCGAAGCAGACGCCGAGCTTGCCGGTCATCCGCGCGTAGCCGACGGCGGCCATCGCGCCGACCTCCTCGTGGCGGACGTGCACGTAGCGCAGCTCGCCGTGCCGCTTGCGCAGCGCTTCCATGAAGCCGTTGATGCCGTCGCCCGGCAGCCCGAAGACCGTGTCCACCCCCCAGTCCATGAGGCGGTCGACGAACAGGTCGGAGGCGGTGTGGGCCATGGCTGCGTGATCCCCTTCCGGGCGGCGGCTCGCTGTTTGCACGTGCTCCCGTGGCGGTTTCCGGCGAGGGGCGGGGCAAACGGGCGCGGCGGTGGAGGCGTCCGCCGCCGGACCCGGCCGCGCGCGGGCGCCCGGGCACCCCGCGGGCCCCGGCCGGCGCCC
>JAICJK010000488.1 GCA_025928415.1 Solirubrobacteraceae bacterium
ACACCTATCGCGCCTCCGGCGCCGGCGGCCAGCACGTCAACAAGACCGACTCCGCGGTGCGGATCACCCACCGGCCGACCGGGATCGTCGTGCAGTGCCAGAACGAGCGCTCGCAGACCCAGAACCGGGAGACGGCGATGAAGATGCTGCGCTCGCGGCTCGTCGAGCGCCGCGAGCGCGAGCGCCAGGAGGAGCTGGCGCGCGAGAAGGGCGAGGCGCAGGACGTGAACTTCGGCTCGCAGATCCGTTCCTACGTGCTGCACCCGTACACGATGGTCAAGGACCACCGCACGAACTTCGAGATGGGCGACGCGCAGCGCGTCCTCGACGGCGACCTCGACGGCTTCGTCCGGGCCGAGCTGCTGCGCGAGGCCTCCTAGCGTTGGCGGGCGGGCAGACCACGGACGGGCCCGCGCAGGGCGGCGGCGGCCCGTCCGGCGCCGCGAGCGAGCAGCCGACCGCCCCCTACCTGGACGCCGTCGCCGCCTACGCCTTCCGGGGCCCCGGGCGCTTCCACGTGCCCGGGCACAAGGGCGGGGAGGGCGCGGACCCCGGGCTGCGCCACGCGATCGGCGACAGCGCGCTGGCGATGGACGTGCCGCAGGACATCCACGGCATCGACATCGGGCCCGTCCCGACGCCCTACGAGCGCGCCGAGGCGCTGGCCGCGTCGGCCTACGGCGCGCAGCGCACGTGGTTCCTGACCAACGGCGCGACGCAGGGCAACCACGCGCTGGCGCTGGCGCTCGCGCCGCTCGGCGCGCGCGTGGTGGTGCAGCGCAACTCCCACGCCTCGCTGGTCGACGGCCTGGTGCTGTCGGGCGGGCTGCCGGCCTTCGTCAACCCGGAGGTCGACGACGGGCTGGGCATGGCCCACGGGGTGACGCCGGAGGCGCTGCGCGAGGCGCTGGCGGGGGCTCCGGAGGCGCGCGCCGCGTTCGTCACCTCCCCGACCTACTACGGCATCGTGGCCGACGTCCCCGCGCTGGCCGAGGTGGCCCACGCGGCCGGCGTGCCGCTCGCGGTCGACCAGTCCTGGGGCCCGCACTTCGGCTTCCACCCCGACGTGCCCGCCTCGGCGCTGGCCGAGGGCGCCGACGCGGTGCTGACCAGCACGCACAAGATCGCCGGGTCGCTGACCCAGAGCGCGATGCTGCACGTCGCGGCGACCGGCCGCGTGGACGCGAGCGCCGTGGGGCGGGCGATGCGCCTGCTGCGCTCGACGTCGCCGTCCTCGCTGCTGATGGCCTCGCTGGACGCGGCTCGCCGGCAGCTCGCGATGCACGGCGAGGCGATGCTCCACGAGACGCTCGCGGCGGTGCGCGCGACGCGGGCCAAGCTCGCGACGGTGCCGGGCCTCGCGGTCGTCGGCCCGGAGCTCGTGGGCCGCCCGGGCGTGGCGGGCTGGGACCCGCTGCGGATCGTGCTCGACGTGCGCGGTACCGGCCGGACGGGCTACGAGGTCGCCGACTCGCTGCGCCAGGCCTACGACGTCAACGTCGAGCTGGCGACGGCGGCGACCGCGGTGCTGGTCGTCGGGATCGGCGAGGCGCCGCGCGCGCTGGAGCGCGTGGCCGGCGACGTCGACGAGATCGTCAAGCGCATCGCGCGCGCGGGGCGCGACGTCCCCGTCGTCCAGCCCCCGCGCGCGCCGCGCACGCGGATGGCCGTCGCGCCCCGCGACGCGTTCCTCGGCGACGCCGAGGAGGTCGCGGTCGGCGACGCGGTGGGCCGCGTCTCGTGTGAGTCGATCGCCGGCTACCCGCCGGGGATCCCCGCGCTGCTGCCCGGCGAGCGGATCACCGAGGAGGTCGTGGCCTACCTCCGCGAGATCGTGGCGGGCGGCGCGCGGCTGCACGGGGCCAGCGACCCGCACTTCCGGCGCGTCAACGTGCTGCGCGAGGGCTGAGGCAGAACACAGCCCATGTCGCCGCGGCGGCTGTGGAGCGCCACGCCGACGAAGCACCGGCGGTCGGGGAGGATCTGGACGACGAACGGCTCCGCGGGTCGGCCGAGGACGGCGACCGAGCAGGCGAACAGCGGCAGGCGCGTGGGGCCGAAGATGGCTCTGGCCCGGACGCGCTGCGCGTGGGTCGCCCGCCGGCACGAGGCCTCGCTCGCCTCCTGGTTGGGATTGGTGCGCAGGCCGCGCTCGAGCCGGGCGGCGGTCATGCGCGGCTGCCTTGGCGCCGGCAGCCGCGCGATGCGCAGGCTGTCGATCACGCGCAGGGCCTGGGCGCGGCGCGCGGCGGTCGCGCGCGGGCCGAACGCGACGTGGAGCTGGAAGGCGCGGTCGGCGGCGCGGAAGCGCAGCAGGTAGCTCGGGACGCGCCAGCACTCGTAGGCGGCGAGGTCGTGCGGGGGCAGCCGCGCGTGGGCCGGGCGCGGCGGAAACGCCGAGCGCTTGATGCCGTGCCAGATCGGCCCCGCCCGTGAGCGGTACTCGATCAGGTAGAGCAGGGCCCCGTCGGCAGGCAGGGCGCGCTCTGCCGCGTCGGGGCCGCAGCTGCCGCCGCGCGGCGCGGGGCCGGAGGCGAGCAGCAGCCGCTCGGTCGGGACGGAGAGCGCGGTGATCGGCGGTCGGCGCAGGTGCCAGCCGGCGGGGACGACCACGCTGATGCGGCCGGGGACCGCGGCGCGGTGGGCC
>JAICJK010000449.1 GCA_025928415.1 Solirubrobacteraceae bacterium
CGCGGTCGGCCAGCTCGACGGCATCCCGACCACCGAGCCCGCCTTCGGCCTGCCCGCGGTCTGGATCGGCGAGGGCGCTCGCGCCGAGGCCGAGGCCCTGGGCTACACCGTCGTCGACCCGGAGTCGGTGATCGTCACCCACCTGACCGAGACGATCCGCCGCCACGTCGCCGAGCTGCTCACCCGCCAGGACACCCGCGCGCTGCTCGACCGCCTCAAGGAGGTCAACGCCGCGGTCGTCGAGGAGGTCATCCCCGACCTGCTCAGCGTCGGCGAGCTGCAGCGCGTCCTGCAGGCCCTGCTGCGCGAAGGCGTCTCGATCCGCGACCTCGGCGCGATCGTCGAGTCCTCGGGCGACCGCTCGCGGATCACCCGCGACCCCGAGCTGCTGGCCGAGTACGCGCGCCAGGCGCTCGGTCGCACGATCGTGTCCGCCTACCTCGACGAGGACCGGCGCCTGCGGGCGATCTCGCTGGACCCGATGGTCGAGCAGGAGGTCTCGGAGTCCATCGCCCAGACCGCCGAGGGCGAGTACCTCGCGATGGACCCGAACCGGGCCCACGCGCTCGTGCAGTCCCTGTCCGAGCAGGTCGACGCCGCCAACGCGCGCGGCGGCCGCCCGGTGCTGCTGTGCTCCAGCAGGGTCCGGCGGCACCTGCGACGCTTGGTCGAGCAGGCCCTTCCCCAGCTCTCCGTGTGCGCCTACAACGAGATCGCGCCGGGGATCAGCGTCGAGACGATCGGAGTGGTGAGCGCATGACCAAGCCCAGCGGCGTGTGGACCTACCGCGGCGCGGACGTGGAGGAGCTGCTGCCCAAGATCCGCGAGCAGCTCGGGCCCGACGCGATCATCCTCGAGCGCCGCGAGACGCTGACCGGCGGCGTCGCCGGCTTCTTCCAGCGCCGCGAGGTCGAGCTCGACGCCCGCCCGGGACAGCCCGCGGGCGCGCGGCTGGACGTGCGCGAGGACGCTCCGGCCGAGCCCGGCCTGCCCGGCCCGCAGGGCGAGGGCGACGACGCGGCCGTCGCGCCGCCGCCGCAGGAGGGCTTCGCCGAGCAGCTCGCCCGGCTGACGCAGGCCCCCGCCCCTGCCCCGGCCCACCGCCCGCACGTCGATCCGGCGGTCAGCGACGCCCCGGCCCCCGAGCCGCGCCCGAACCCCGCCGACAGCGAGCTGGCCCGGCTGCTGCGGGGCATCGCGCTGCCCGGAGCGGCCGCGCCCGCGCCGCCGGTCCCGGAGCCGGTCGCGGCCTCCGAGCCGGAGTCCGAGCCCGCCTCCGAGCCGCAGCCCGAGCCCGCCGCCGAGCCGGAGCACATGGCGATCGTCCCCGCCCCGGCCGTCGAGGTCGAGCTCCCCGCCGCCCCCGAGGCCGCCGGCCTCTCGCGCCGCGGCTTGACCACCCGCTTCGCCCGCGACGTCGTCGAGGAGACCGTCGCCCGCGTCGGCCCGTTCGCCGCGGGCGGCGAGCTCGAGCCCTACCTGCGCGGCGCCCTGGCGGCCCGCATCCCGATCGCCACGCCCAAGGTCCACGGCGCCGGCGGCGTCGTCGGCTTCGTCGGGCCGGGCGGCAGCGGCAAGACCCGCTGCGTCGCGCGCCTGGCCACCGCCTACGCCACGCGCTCGCCCGTCCCCGTGGCCGTCGTCGCGCTGCGGCCGAAGGACGGCGGCGCGGAGCTGACGCGGCTGCTCGCGCCCGCGGGCGTCACCGTCCACGCCGAGGACGACGCGCAGCAGGCGGCCGACCGCGCCGCCGCGCTGCGGGCCCACACGCTCGTCGTCCTCGACACCCCCGCGGTCTCGCCGCGGGCCGACGCGGAGCTGCGCACGCTCGCCGCCGAGCTGCGGGCGCTGCGGGCCGACGAGCTGCACCTGACCGTCTCGGCGACGATGGGCGCCGCCGCCGCGCGCGAGCTCGTCGCCGGCGCGGACGTGCTCGGCGTCGACGCCATCACGCTCACCCACCTCGACGAGACCGAGCAGCTCGGCACCGGCGTCGAGCTCGCGGCCGAGAGCGGGCTGCCCCTGTCCTACGTCTCCCGCGGGACCGCGGTGGAGCACGGGCTGCGCCCGGCCTCCGCCGAGGACCTCGCCCGCGCGCTGCTGGCATGACCGGGCCGCGCACCGGAGAGCGGGTCACCCTGTCCGTGCCGCAGCGCGAGCAGATCACCGCGCGCGTCGCCGCCACCGGCGACGGCTGGCTCGACGTCACGCTCGAGGACTCCCCGCGCACCTCGCTGCAGCGCCTCGAGCGCTCCAAGCTGTTCCTGCAGTTCGTCAACGCGGACGGCATCTGCCGCCTCGCCGGGCGCCTGGAGGCCCGCGAGGGCGACGCGCACCTGCGGATGTACGGCTTCGGCGCCGGGGAGACCCTGCGCTTCGTCACGCGCGGGCAGATCCAGCTCCTGCGGCGCCCGGACGGCGTCCGCGCCCCGGCCTCGGCGCGCGTCAGCCTGATCGCCGTCCACGGCGACCCGGTCCCGGTCGAGACGCGCACGCGCGAGATCGGCGGCCGCGGGATGACCTTCCGCGTGCCCGCCGGCGTCGCCGGCCCCGGCACGCTGTTCCAGTTCGACCTGCACCTCGACGACGGCGGGCCCGCCGTGTCGGGGCAGGTCCGCGTGGACGAGGTCCGCGACGACGGGACCGCCGAGGCGCACTACACCGTCCTGGCCGGCCCGGACCGCTCGCGCCTGATGCGCTTCGCCTTCGACGGCTCCTCGAGGGCGGCCTGATGGCCAAGGAGAAGGCGGCCAAGAAGGAGAAGGCCCCGAAGAAGGGGAAGGGCGCGGCGGCCGGCGGGCTCGCGCTGGCCGACCACCCCCGGGCCCAGCGCCAGATCCGCACCGCCAAGGCGTGGGCGGGCCTGCTGGGCTTCGTCCTCGTCGGGGCGCTGTCCCCCCGCGCCGGCGTCCCGCTGCCCGACGCGCTCGGGCGCGCCGTGGTCGGCGGCGTGGCGGCCGAC
>JAICJK010000047.1 GCA_025928415.1 Solirubrobacteraceae bacterium
CGGCCCGGACGATCGGCCCGAGGACGTCCTCGCCCGCGGAACCGCCCGGCCGGGGCCCGCGCGCCGAGCGCGCCACCCAGGGCCGCCCGTCCGCGCGGCCGCTGGCGTCCGGCGCGAGCTCCTCGCCCGCGGGCAGGACGAGCGGCTCGCGCAGCGGGAAGTTCAGGTGCACGGGCCCGGGGACGCCCGCGGCGGCGGTCCAGAACGCGCGGCACGCGAGCTGGCGCACCCAGCGCAGCCGCTCGGGCGTGGCGGCGTGCGTGCCGACCTCGGCGAACCACTTGACCGCGTCGCCGTAGAGCTTGAGCTGGTCGATCGTCTGCCCGGCCCCGACGCCGCGCAGCTCCGGCGGCCGGTCGGTCGTCAGCACGATCAGCGGCACCCGGGCCTGGGCGGCCTCGATGACCGCGGGCAGGTAGTTGGCGGCCGCCGTGCCGGACGTGCAGGCCAGCGCCGCCGGCCGCCCGGTCGCCTTGGCGACGCCGAGGCCGAAGAACGCGCCGGCGCGCTCGTCGACGTGCGACCAGCACGGGATCGCCGGATGGCGCACGAGCGCGAGGACGAGCGGCGTGGACCGCGATCCCGGGGAGGTGCACGCGCCGGCCAGCCCGCAGCGCGCGAGCTCGTCGGCGAACGCGCGCAGCAGCAGGTGGGTGTCCGCGGTCTCGGAGATAGCCTTGGGGCGGTGGCGACGGCGCGCGAGGACCTGGTCCTGCTCCACGGCTTCGCGGGCACGGGCCGCGCGTGGGAGCAGGTGGTCGCCGCGCTGGGGCCTGCACGCTACCGGCCGCTGACGCCGGACCTCCGCGGCCACGGGGCCGCCGCGGGCCGGCGGCCGATCACCTTCGCCGACTGCGCGCGCGACGCGCTGGGCGCCGCGCGCGGGCCGTTCACGCTGGCGGGCTACTCGCTCGGCGGGCGCGTGGCGCTGCACGCCGCCCTGACCGCCCCGCAGCGCATCGCGCGCCTGGTGCTGGTGGCGACCACGGCGGGCCTCCAGGACCCGGCCGAGCGCGCGCGGCGCCGCGCCGCCGACGAGCAGCTCGCCGCCTGGGCGCAGGGCGCCGGCATCGACGACTGGGTCGCCCGCTGGACCGCCCAGCCGCTGTTCGCCGGCACGCCGGCGGCGGCCGCCGCGCGCGGGGAGCAGGACCTGCGCCGCAACGACCCGGCCGCGCTGGCCGAGGTCCTGCGCGGCATCGGGACCGGGGCGATGGCGCCGCTGTGGGATCGCCTGGGCGAGCTGACGATGCCGGTGGACGTCGTCACGGGCGAGTGCGACGCCAAGTTCACCGCGCTGGCGCGGCGCCTGGTCGCCGCGCTGCCGCGCGCGCGCCTGACCGTCGTGCCGGGCGCCGGGCACGGCCTGCCGCGCGAGGCCCCCGAGGCGCTCGCCGCGGTCCTGGATGGGTGATTCCCCGGGTTCGCTGCCGCCTCGTGACATCACCCATCTAGAGCAGCCCGGGCCCTGAGGGGACGCGGATGACGCCGCCGCGGACCTCGAGCGATGCGGGCGGCGGGACGTCGAAGGCCGCCAGCGTCGCCAGCCCGCACGGCAGCTCGACCCGCAGCGCCGCCGCGGCGTGGACGGCGGCGGCGATCCCGATCGGGCCGTCGAAGGTGGAGGACAGGTAGACGTCCGCGCCCGTGGCGCGCACCAGCGCGGCCTGCGCCAGCAGCGCGCTCAGCCCGCCGCAGCGCGAGATCTTCAGGCACACCGCGTCGGCCACCGAGGCCGTCAGCGCGCCGGCGTCCGCGGCGGTCTCGTCCATGGCCACGCGCGTGGCGACGCGGTCGCGGACCGCGCGCAGCGCCGCGACGCCGTGGACGGGCTCCTCGACGAGCTCCAGCCCCGTGGGGGCCAGCGCGCGGATCGCCGCCACCGCCTCCTCGACGCTCCAGGCGCCGTTGGCGTCCAGCCGGATGGTGAGCGCCGGGCCGCCCGCTGCGCGGACCGCGGCGACGCGCCCCGCGTCGTCGCCGACGCCGACCTTGACCTTGACGCACCCGAACCCCGCCTCGACCGCGGCGACCGCCTGGGCGAAGGCGCCCGCCCGGTCCAAGGCGCCGAGCGTCGCGTTGACCGGGACCTCGCGGAGCGGGTCGTCGGTCATCAGGTCGGCGACCGGGCGCCCCTCGCGCCGCCCCGCGCGATCCCACAGCGCGAGGTCGATCGCCGCGATCGCCTGCGGGACGTCGGCCACCTCGCGGCACAGGTCGAGCACCGCCGGCCCCGGGGCGCCCGGGCGGACCTCCCGCAGCACCTCGGCGTAGACGACGAGCGCCTCCTCGACGACGACCAGCGGCACGCCGTCGTAGGGCTCGAGCGGCGCCGCCTCGCCACGGCCCGTGACGCCGTCCTCGCCGGTCAGGCGGACGCGCAGCAGCTCGCGCGTCGTCAGCTCGCCCCAGGCCGTGGCGATCGGCTCCCGCAGCGGCAGCGACGCCCGCTCGGCCAGGAGCTCCATCAGCTCAGCAGGAGGCCGGCGGCGAGCAGGACGCAGAAGACCAGCTCGAGGCGCCCGGCGTCCGCGAGGGCGCGGTTGAGCGTCGGGCCGTCGGCGTGGTTGCGCACGGTGCGCACGAGCGGCACGGCCAGCGGCAGGGCCAGCCAGCACACCGCGAGCCAGGCCGACAGCGGGCCGAAGACCCAGGGGACGAGCGCCACCGGGAAGGCGAGGTAGACCATCGCCGCGAACATCCCCCGCGCGCGCGGGCGGCCCAGCCGCACGGCGAGCGTCCGCTTGCCCACGCGCGCGTCGGTGTCGAGGTCGCGGACGTTGTTGACCACGAGGATCGCGCCGGCCAGCAGGCCGACGGGCACGGCGAGCGCGAAGGCCTCCCACGGCCACCGCTCGAGCTGCGCGAACGTGGAGCCGGCCACCGCGACGATGCCGAAGAAGAGGAACACGAACACCTCGCCCAGGCCCTCGTAGCCGTAGGGCCGCGGGCCGCCGGTGTAGAGGACGCCGGCCAGGATCGACAGCATGCCGAGGATCAGCAGCTCCCAGCCGGCGACGGCCACCAGGTAGGCCCCGCACAGCACCGCCAGGCCGAAGGTCGCGTAGGTGGCGAGCAGCACCTGGCGCGGCGGGACGAGCCCGCCGGCGGTCACCCGGACCGGCCCGAGGCGGTCCTCGGTGTCGGCGCCGCGCCGCGCGTCGGAGTAGTCGTTGGAGAGGTTGGTCCCGACCTGGATGAACAGCGCGCCGAGCAGCGCGGCGACGAACGCGCCGGCCCGGAAGCGGTCGGCCAGCGGCTGGGCGAGCGCCGTGCCGACCAGCACGGGCGCGACCGCGGCGGGCAGCGTCCGCACGCGGGCCGCCATGAGCCAGATCTTGACCACGCGCGGCCTACGGTCGCTTGGGGAACTGAGCGAAGTCGGGGCGGCGCTTGGCCTTGTAGGCCTCGCGGCCCTCCTTGGCCTCGTCGGTGGCGTAGAACAGGAGGTTGGCGTCGTGCGCGAGCTGCTGGATGCCGGCGTAGCCGTCCTCGTGGGCGTGGAAGCTCGACTTGACCAGCCGCAGCGCGAAGGGGGAGAGGGCCAGCATCTCCTGACACCACTGCACCGTCTCCTCCTCGAGGCGCTCGAGCGGGACGACGGTGTTGACCAGCCCCATCTGCAGCGCCTGCTGCGCGTCGTACTGGCGGCACAGCATCCACACCTCCTTGGCGCGCTTGGTGCCGATCAGGTCGCGCAGCAGCGAGGCGCCGAAGCCGCCGTCCCACGAGCCGACCCGCGGCCCGACCTGCCCGAAGCGCGCGTTGTCGGCGGCGATCGTCAGGTCGCAGCACAGGTGCAGCACGTGCCCGCCGCCGATCGCCCAGCCGGCCACCATCGCGACGATCGGCTTGGGCAGGCGCCGCATCTGGACCTGCAGGTCGGTGACGTGGAAGCGCCCGACCTCGGCGCCCTCGGGCACATAGCCGGTGTCGCCGCGCACGTTCTGGTCGCCGCCCGAGCAGAACGCCCGCGTCCCCTCGCCGGTCAGGACGACGACGCCGACCCCGGTGTCGTCGCGGGCGCGCTCGAGCGCGTCGGAGACCTCGATCAGCGTCTCGGGGCGAAACGCGTTGTGGACCTCCGGCCGCGCGATCGTGATCTTCGCGATCCCGGTGTCCGGGGGGGCGGACGTCGCGTAGCGGATGTCCTCGTAGTCGCCGGCTGCGGTCCAGGTCACTGACATGGCCCGCAGGCTACTTTGGAGGCGATGCGCGTCGACGCCTGGCTGCCGCGCGCGGCGCGCGCCCACCCCGCGCGGCCCGCGCTCAACGACCTCACCTACCGCGAGCTCGACGCGGCGGCCGACCGCGCGGCGCGGGTCCTGGCGGCGCGCGGGGCGGGGTCCGGATGCCGCGTCGCGCTGGCGCTGCCGCCCGGCGAGGCGTTCGCCGTCGCCCTGCACGCCACGCAGCGCCTCGGGGCGCTCGCGGTGCCGATCGACCTGCGCCTGACCGCCGGCGAGCGCCCCGCCGGCGACGTGACGGTCGACGAGCGGCACCCGCTGGAGGGCGGTGCGGACCTCCCGCCGGTCCCCGCGCCCTCCGGTCATGAGGTCGGCCGGCCCGCGATCCTGGTGCACACCTCCGGCACGTCCGGCGCGCCCAAGCCGGTGGCGCTGACCTACGGCAACTGGCTGTGGAGCGCGCTCGGCTCGGGGGTCGCGCTCGGCGTCGCGCGCGAGGAGCGCTGGCTGTGCACGCTGCCGCTCAGCCACGTCGGCGGGCTGAGCATCCTCATGCGCAGCGCGATCTACGCCACGACCGCGCTGGTCCACGCGCGCTTCGAGACCGACCGCGTCCTGCACGCCCTGCGCCACGACGGCGTCACCGTCGTCTCGCTCGTCCCGACGACCCTCGCGCGCCTGCTCGACGCCGGGCTGCGCGACCCGCCCGCGCTGCGCTGCGCGCTGATCGGCGGCGGCCCCGTCGCACCCGAGCTGCTGCGCCGCGCGCGCGACGCGGGCGTCCCCGTCGCCCAGACCTACGGCCTGACCGAGGCCTGCTCGCAGGTCACCACCGCGCGGCCCGGCGACGAGCAGCCGGACGCCGGTCCGCCGCTGTTCTGCACCCGTGTCCGGATCGCCGGCGACGGCGAGATCCTCGCGGCCGGCCCGACGCTCGCGAGCGCCGGGCCCGGCGGCTGGCATCCGACGGGCGACGTCGGCGAGCTGGACGGCGACGGCCGGCTGCGGGTGACCGGCCGCAAGGCGGACACGATCGTCACCGGCGGGGAGAACGTCGCCCCCACCGAGGTCGAGGCCGTCCTGGCCGAGCACCCCGCCGTGGCCGAGGCCGCGGTCCACGCCCGGCCCGATCCGGACTGGGGCGAGGCGGTCGTGGCGACGGTGGTGCTCCGCGACGGCATGCGCGCCGACCCCGCCGACCTGCTGGCCCACTGCGCCGCCCGCCTGGCGCGCTTCAAGGTCCCCAAGGACGTGCGCTTCGCCGCCGCGCTGCCGCGCACCCGCTCGGGCAAGCTGCTGCGGCGCGCCCTGTAGCGTCCGGCGCCATGGACGCCGAGGAGTTCCGCGCCGCGAGCCGTGAGGCCTGGGAGGGCGCCGCCCGCGGCTGGGCGGCGCGCCGCGAGGCCTTCCAGGGCGCCGCCGCGCCCGTCTCGGAGTGGCTCGTCGACGCGCTCGACCCGCAGCCCGGCCAGACGATCCTCGAGCTCACGGCAGGCCCGGGGGACACCGGGCTGCTCGCCGCCCAGCGCGTGCGGCCGGGCGGCCGGCTGATCTCCACCGACGGCGCCGCCGCGATGGTGGCCGTCGCGCAGGCCCGCGCCGAGGAGCTCGGCCTGGCCGACGTGGTGGAGGCGCGCACGATGGAGGCCGAGTGGATCGACCTGCCCACGGCGTCGGTCGACGGCGTGCTGTCGCGCTGGGGGATCATGCTGCTCGCCGATCCCGAGGCCGCGCTGCGCGAGACCCGGCGCGTCCTGCGGCCCGGCGGGCGCCTCGCGCTCGCGGTCTGGGACCGCGCCGAGGCCAACCCGTGGTCGATGGGCCGCCTGATGGCCGACCTGCTCGGCACCGTCCCCGAGCCGGGGCAGCCCGGGCCGTTCGCGCTCGGCGACCCCGAGCGCGTCCGCGAGCTGCTCGAGGCGGCGGGCTTCGGCGACGCCGAGGTGTCGGCCCTCGACTTCGCGTTCACCGCCGCCGGGCCCGAGCAGTGGTGGGAGCAGCAGCTCGACTGCTCGCCGACGCTCCGCGGCGCGCTCGCCCAGCTCAGCCCGGCCGACCACTACAAGGCCCGCGATCGCGTGGACCAGGCCCTCGAGGCCTTCACGGAGCCCGGCGGCACGGTGCGGATCCCGGCCAGGACGCTTACGGCCGCGGCATCCGCCTGACGCCCCGCCCGACCAACCCCCCGAGGGCTCACGGCGTGGCCGAGGCGCCACCGCATAGCATCACCGCCCTCATGTTCTACGACGACGACGCAGACCTCACCCTCCTCGACGGCAAGACCGTGGCCATCATCGGCTTCGGCTCGCAGGGGCACGCCCACGCGCAGAACCTCCGGGACTCCGGGGTCGACGTCGTCGTCGGCCTGCGCGAGGACTCCTCCTCCGTCCAGGCGGCCAGGGACGCGGGCCTCGAGGTGCTGGGCGTCGCCGACGCCGCCAGCCGCGGTGAGATCGTGATGATGCTGGTCCCCGACGAGCTGCACCGCCAGGTCTACGAGCAGGAGGTCGCCGACGGCATCGCGCCGGGCAACACGCTGCTGTTCGGCCACGGCTTCTCGGTGTTCTACGACGAGGTCCGGCCGCCCGCGGGCGTCGACGTCGCGCTGGTCGCCCCGAAGGGCCCCGGCCACCTCGTGCGCCGCCAGTACCTGGAGGGCTCCGGCGTCCCCGGGCTCATCGCCGTCGACCAGGACGCCAGCGGCCACGCCAAGGAGATCGCCTTGGCCTACGCCAAGGGCATCGGCTGCACGCGCGGCGGCGTGATCGAGACGACGTTCAAGGACGAGACGGAGACCGACCTCTTCGGCGAGCAGGCCGTGCTGTGCGGCGGCGCCTCGGAGCTCGTGCAGGCGGGCTTCGACACGCTCGTCGAGGCCGGCTACTCGCCCGAGATGGCCTACTTCGAGTGCCTCCACGAGCTCAAGCTGATCGTGGACCTCATGTACGAGAAGGGCCTGGCCGGGATGCGCTACTCGATCTCCAACACCGCGGAGTACGGCGACTACACGCGCGGCAAGCGCGTCATCACCGACGAGACGCGCAACGCGATGCGCCAGATCCTCGCCGACATCCAGTCCGGCGACTTCGCCCGCGAGTGGATCGCCGAGAACCGCGCCGGCCAGGAGCACTTCAAGCGCATGCGCGCCGAGCAGGCCGACACGAAGGTCGAGCACGTCGGCCAGGAGCTGCGGGCCCACATGGACTGGATCAAGCCGGACTTCTAGCCGCAGCGGCCAGAGTTGCGCGCGCGGGCGGCTGAAGGGGTTGCGGCGAGGCGCCCGGCGGTGGGAGGATCCGCGCGCTTTCCCGCGGCGGGCCCGTGCCTCGCGGCAATCCCACCAACCGAGCAGGGAGGCTGCCGTGTCCCACCCCTTCCGGAGGCGCGCCTGGATCGCCGGGCTCGCCGTCCTCGCCGCGTCGCCGGCCGCCGCCGCATCGGCGTCCGCCGACACGCTCGTCAGCGTCGGGAGCCCGACCACGCCGTTCTCGCAGAACAAGCAGAACGAGCCGGCCGTGGCCATCGACCCCGCGCACCCGAACGTCGTCGCCGCGGGCTCCAACGACGAGATCGACATGGAGGCCTGCAACGCCGGGCCGGACGACGACTGCCCGTTCACCCCGGGCGTCGGCGTGTCCGGCATCTACTTCTCGCGGACGTCCGGCGCGTCCTGGACCCAGCCGACGTACACGGGCCTCACCGGCCGCAACTGCCTCGGGACGGTGGGCGACACCGACCCGCCGTGCACGCCGACCACCGGCCCGATCGGCACGCTGCCGAACTACGCCGCGGCCGGGCTGGTCTCCGACGGCGATCCCGCCGTCGCATGGGGGCCCGTGCGCGGCAGCGACGGGCGCTTCTCGTGGGCCAACGGCTCGCGGCTGTACTACGCCAACCTCGCGTCGGCCGTCCCCGGGGCGTCCCCGTTCAAGGGCTCCGAGGCCATCGCGGTCTCGCACACCGATGACGTCGGCGCGACGTGGAGCGCGCCCGCGATCGCCAGCCGGCAGAGCGGCGCCCTGTTCAGCGACAAGGAGCAGATCTGGGCCGACAACGCGGCCTCCAGCCCGCACTTCGGCACCGTCTACGTCTGCTACGCCGCCTTCCGCGGCAACGGCACGGGCGGCGGCGGCCAGCCGCTGAACGTCCTGACCTCGCGCGACGGCGGGACGAGCTGGACCCAGCACCAGGTGACGCCGGCCGCGAACAACACCCACAGCCGCAACGGCTTCGGCCGCTCGGGCTGCACGGTGCGGACCGACTCGACCGGCAGGGTCTACGTGTTCGACTACCAGTTCGGCTTCAACGCCACGGGCGCGGCGCCGGGCCCGATCCAGATGATCACCTCCGACGACGGCGGAGCGCACTTCGGCCGGCCGGTGAACCTGTTCACCGCGTTCGACACGTGCAACTACTTCGAGCCGTCGATCGGCCGGTGCGTCGAGGACGGCGTCGGCGGGGCGCGCAGCGACCTGTCGCCCGCGCCGTCGGTCGACATCGCCAACGGGGCGCCGAACGGCACCGACGCGACGAACCGGATCGTGATGAGCTGGGTCGACGGGCGGGCCGGGGTCGACCACGAGCAGGTCATGTTCTCCACCTCCGCCGCCGGCGGGACGTCGTTCAGCACGCCGGTCGCCGTCCAGCAGGGCACGGATCGCGGGTACTACTCGGCCCCGGCCATCTCGCCGGACGGCAGGAACGTGTGGCTGGTCTACAACGCGTTCACCACGCCGTTCCGCACGAGCGCCGTCGGCCCGGGCAACGACCGCGAGCTGATCGGGGTCGTGCGCCACGCGACGGCGACCACCGCCGGCGTGGGCGCGTTCACCACGGTCCATCGCGGCGCGCCGGGCGACGCGCGCGGCTCGTCGCAGAACGACCTGGCCGCCGAGTTCCTCGGCGACTACGTCTACGCCGCGGCGACGCGCACCTACGGCGCGGCGGTCTGGAACGACATGCGCCGCGGCGCGGACTGCCCCGCCGTCGACGCCTACCGGCAGGCGCTGCACGACGAGGCGGTGGCCACGGGGACGCAGACCGCGGAGGCGGAGGAGCCGCGCGGCGCGGACGACGGAGCGGCCCAGCCCGAGCCGGCCGCCACCGCCCAGCCGCCGGACGTGCAGCAGGCCTGCCCGGCCGCGTTCGGCAACTCGGACATCTTCGGCGGGAGCTTCCCCAACCCGTAGCGCCGCCGTAGATCCGAGCCGTCCGGGGGGCGCCGCGAGGCGCCCCCCGCTCCCGGCGCCGCCGGGGCGACCGCGCCGGGCCGCGCGGGGCCTTCGCTACACTCGGCGGGCCGTCGCAACTGGCGTTGTCAGGTGGATCACCACCGGGGAGCGACGGCGCAGCCTCCGCCGCACGCCTGGGCACCGTACATCCCCGACCGCGGAGAACCCTGCCTTGCACGCCACGAGCACCCCGCTGCGCATCCCCGACGACCTCAAGCCGGCGGACGGCCGGTTCGGCTGCGGTCCCTCGAAGGTCCGCCCCGAGCAGCTCGAGCATCTCGCCACCGCCGGCGCCGCGCTCATCGGCACCTCGCACCGCCAGCAGCCCGTCAAGGCGCTCGTGGGCCGGGTGCGGGCGGGCCTGACCGAGCTGTTCGGCGCCCCGGACGGCTACGAGATCGCCCTGGGCAACGGCGGCACGACCGCGTTCTGGGACGCGGCGACGCTCGGCCTGGTCCGCCGGCGCGCGCTGCACCTCGCCTTCGGCGAGTTCTCGCAGAAGTTCGCCACCGCCACCACGAAGGCGCCGTTCCTCGAGGACCCGATCGTGCTGAGCGCCGACCCGGGCGACGCCCCGGCGCCCGCCGGCGACCCAGACGCCGACGTCGTCGCCTGGGCCCACAACGAGACCTCGACGGGCGTGATGGTCGACGTCCGGCGGCCCGCCGACGCCGGCGACGCCCTGGTGCTCGTCGACGCGACCTCGGGCGCCGGCGGCCTGCCGCTCGACGCCGCCCAGGCCGACGCCTACTACTTCGCCCCCCAGAAGTGCTTCGCCTCCGACGGCGGCCTCTGGCTGGCGCTCCTGAGCCCCGCCGCGCAGGAGCGCATCGGGGAGCTCGCCGCGACGGACCGCTGGATCCCCGAGTTCCTGTCGCTGGCCACCGCGCTGGACAACTCGCGCAAGGACCAGACCTACAACACGCCCGCGCTGGCCACGCTGCTGCTGCTCGCCGACCAGGTCGAGTGGATGCTCGGCAACGGCGGGCTGGACTGGTGCGTCGGGCGCACGCGCGCGTCCTCCGAGCACCTGTACGCGTGGGCGGAGGCCTCGGCGTTCGCCTCGCCGTTCGTCGCCGATCCCGCCAAGCGGTCGCTGGTGGTCGGCACCGTCGACTTCGCCGAGGAGGTCGACGCCGCCGCCGTCGCCGCGGCTCTGCGCGCCAACGGCATCGTCGA
>JAICJK010000643.1 GCA_025928415.1 Solirubrobacteraceae bacterium
ACGGCCTTCGACCGGCCGTTCGACCCGGTGTCCGACTCGACCTACGTGGGGATCGGCATCGAGACGCTGCGCAACGCGATCGGCTCCTCGAGCGCGTACATCGCCGTCGTCGTCATCGGCCTGCTGTTCGCCGGGCTCGTCTGCATCCCCGTCCTGGCCCTGCTGCGTCTCACGCGCGTCGCGGCCGGCCACCGCGGCTGGGCGCTCCGGGCGGCCGCGGTGCTCGGCGTCGTCTGGGTGGCCCTGCGGGTCGTCGGGGCGGCGATCCCGTCCACGAGCGCCTACGCCCTGGTCGCCTACGAGGTGCGCGCGGTGCAGGGCGGGCTGCGCGCGCACGAGATCCTCGCCCGCGAGATCCCCCGCGATCGCTTCCGCGCCACGCCCGGCGACCGGCTGCTGACCGGTCTGCGCGGCAAGGACGTCCTCCTCCTGTTCGTCGAGAGCTACGGGAGGGTGGCGGTGCAGAGCTCCTCCTTCTCGCCCGGGGTGGACGCCGTGCTCGACCGCGGCACCGCGCAACTGCGGGCGGCCGGCTTCTCCTCGAGCAGCGCCTTCCTGCGCTCGCCGACGTTCGGCGGCCTGAGCTGGCTGGCGCACTCCACGCTGCAGTCGGGGATCCGGATCGGGTCCCAGCGGGGCTATGACCAGCTCGTGAGGAGCAACCGCCTCACGCTCACCTCGGCGTTCAAGCGCGGCGGGTGGCGGACGGTGGCCGACATGCCGGCCACCGACCGCTCGTGGCCGGACGGCTCCACCTTCTACCACTACGACAAGCTCTACGACCAGCGCAACGTCGGCTACCGCGGCCCGGGCTTCGGCCTGCCGCCGATGCCCGACCAGTACGCGCTGGAGGCCCTGCAGCGGATCGAGCTCGCCAAGCGCCACCGGCGCCCCGTGTTCGCCGAGGTCGACCTCATCTCGAGCCACGCGCCCTGGACGCGCATCCCCCGGCTGATCGGATGGGACGCGGTCGGCGACGGCTCGATCTTCCACCGCGTCCCGCTCGAGGAGTCCACGACGGCGCACCTCTTCGGCGACTCCGCCCGGGCCCGCAAGGCCTACGGCCTGTCGATCGAGTACACGATGAGCACGATCGTCTCCTTCGTGCGGCGCTACGGGAACGACAAGACCGTGGTCGTCCTCCTGGGCGACCACCAGCCCGCCACGACCGTCAGCGGCCAGGGCGCAAGCCACGACGTCCCGATCTCGATCATCGCCCACGACCCGAAGGTGATGCAGCAGATCGCCGGATGGGGCTGGCAGGGCGGCCTGCACCCGAGCCCGCGTGCGCCCCTGTGGCCGATGAGCGCCTTCCGCGACCGCTTCCTCGGCGCCTTCGGCTCGCAACCCGGGACCCCGTAGGAGTGGCGAGCACGGCCGCCACCGTCGTCGCTTCCCCCGCGACCGAGCGAGCGCTCACGCCGGCGCTCGCCGGCGCTCCGCGGCAGCGCTTGGCCGGCCTGGACGGCGTGCGGGGCCTGGCCGCCCTGTTCGTCGTGATCAACCACGTCTTCCTGCGCGCCTTCCCCGGCTACCCGGTGGACCGGGCGCCGTTCTGGGCCGCCTGGTTCATCTACGGGCGCTTCGCGGTCGTCGTGTTCATCGTGCTGTCGGGGTTCTCGCTGGCCCTGTCGCCGGCCCGGCACGGCTGGC
>JAICJK010000306.1 GCA_025928415.1 Solirubrobacteraceae bacterium
AGCTGCGGGAGGCGTGAGCGGCGGTGCGCGCCCTCGTCCAGCGCGTCGCGCGGGCCGCCGTGCGCTCCGGCGGCGCCGAGATCGCCGCGATCGGCCCCGGCCTGCTCGTGCTGCTCGGCGTCACCCACGACGACGACGCGGCGACGGCCGACCGGCTCGCGGACAAGCTGCGCGCGCTGCGCGTCTTCGAGGACGCCGGCGGGCGGATGAACGAGCCCCTCGGGGATCGCGAGGTGCTGTGCGTGAGCCAGTTCACGCTCTACGGCGACGCCCGGAAGGGCAACCGGCCGAGCTTCGTGGCCGCCGCGCGCCCCGAGCATGCCGAGCCGCTCTACGAGCGGGTCTGCGACCGCCTCGGGGCCGCGCGCGGGACCTTCGGCGCGCACATGGAGGTCGCGCTGGTCAACGACGGGCCGGTCACGCTGCTCGTCGAGGTCGAGCCCCGGGACGAGCGCTCCCCCTAGACTCGCCGCCCATGCCGCCCGTCGATCGTCTCGTCTGCCGCTTCGCCGCCGAACCGCCCCAGGAGGGGCTGCCCTACGGGCGCTGGGCCGACCGGCTGCGCGTCGAGTTCCTCGGGGCGTGCCTGCGCATCGACGACGAGGGCGAGGACCTCGGCGAGGCCGGCGACATCGTCTGGTACCCCGACCGCTCGTGGGACGGGCAGACCTTCGTGCCGGCCACCACGCTGACCTCGACCGGCTACGAGCTCTACGGCTACGTGGCCTACCCGCTGCCCGCCGAGGGCGAGGAGCCCGCCGACTTCACGGCCACCGCGGAGTTCACCGCGGAGACCGCCGACGCCAACCCGGACTGGAAGCTCGACCTCTGCGAGGAGGTCGTGGGCGGCTGGCGCGGCGAGGCCGGCGCCACGGCCGCCATGACGCTGGTGTGGGGGCGGCCCATGATCCCCGCGGGCGCGGTGGCCACGGCCGAGCTCGCCGGCCTGGCCGTCGACCAGTGCACGCTGCTCGAGGACCGCTTCACGCTGCTGGCGCCCGACGCCTACCGCGGCGACGTGCTCGACATCAAGCTGTTCGACGCGCGCGGCGCCGAGCTCGCGTCCGAGTCGCTGTACGAGGAGGACGACGAGGACGACGAGGACGACGACGACCAGGGGGACGGCGGGAGCGCGAACGGGAACGCGGAGGGCGCCCGTGGAGCTTGAGCAGGCGATCCGCAGCCGGCGCACGCACAAGGCCTACGGCGGCGAGCCCGTCGACGCCGCGACGCTCGACGCGCTCTTCGAGCTCGCGACCTGGGCGCCGAACCACCACCTGACCAACCCGTGGCGCTTCCGCGTCCTGGGCCCGGGCGCGCTGGGCCGCCTCAAGGCGGCCGCGGGCCCCGAGGCGGGCGCCAAGCTCGACCGCGCCCCGACGCTCGTCGCCGTCTCGGTCGTGCAGACCGGCGACCCGGTCCAGGACGAGGAGGACCTGTGCGCCACGGCCTGCGCGGCCTACATCGTCCTGCTCGGCGCGCAGGCCCGCGGCCTGGCCGGCTACTGGCGCACCCCCGCCGTCCTGCGCGAGGCCGCCGGCCGCGCCGCGCTGGGCCTCGGCGACGACGAGCGCCCGATCGGGCTGCTGCACCTCGGCCCCGCCCGCCACGAGCAGCGCGCCCCGGAGCGCGCGCCGGTGGGCGAGGTCGTCATCCGGCTGGACTGACCCGGCGCACGGTCCCGCCGCTGCGCTCCACGAGCTGCTGCGGCGTGAGCGGGAAGACATGCCGGGGCGTGCCCGCCGCCGCCCACACCTGCTCGTGGGTCAGCAGGGCCTCGTCGATCAGCGTCCGCAGCGGCGCCGGATGGCCGTAGGGCGCGACGCCGCCGATCGCCATGCCGGTGACCTCGCGCACGAAGGCGGCGTCGGCGCGCGAGACGCCGAGCGCCGCCTCGTCGACGGTGTGGGCCCCCGAGCAGAGGACGAGCACCGGCGCCCCGGCGGCGTCGCGGAACACGAGCGACTTGACGATCTGCGCCACGTCGCAGCCGATGGCCGCCGCGGCGTCGGCGGCCGTCCGCGCGCCCTGCGGGTACTCGCGGACGCCCTCGAAGCCCTCCCGGCGCGGCGGGCCGGTGTCGGTCATGCGGCGGCGGTGGGCACCCGCTCGGCGATCTCCGCGTCGGTGAGCGGGAAGTGGCAGGCGGCGAGGTTGCCGCCCTCCTTGACCTCCAGCTCGGGGTAGTCCACGTCGCACTTGCCGGCGACGAACTTGTAGCAGCGGGTGTGGAAGCGGCAGGCCTTGGGCGGGTTGGTCGGCGACGGGACGTCGCCCATCAGCACCTGGCGCTGCTTGCCCTTGGCCAGCGCGGGGTCGGCCACCGGCACCGCGCTGAGCAGCGCGCCCGTGTACGGGTGCCGCGGATGGGCGTAGAGGTCGTCGGCGTCGGCCAGCTCGACGATCTTGCCGAGGTACATCACCGCGACGCGGTCGCACATGTGGCGCACGACGCTCAGGTCGTGGGCGATGAAGATGATCGTCAGGCCGAGCTCGCGCTGGAGGTCGCGCAGCAGGTTGAGGATCTGCGCCTGGATCGAGACGTCGAGCGCCGAGACCGGCTCGTCGGCGACGACGAGCTTGGGCTTGAGCGCGATCGCGCGCGCGACGCCGATGCGCTGGCGCTGGCCGCCGGAGAACTCGTGCGGCAGGCGGTTGTAGTGCTCGGGGTTCAGGCCGACCTGGTCCATCAGCGCCTGGACGAGCTTGCGGCGCTTGTCGTCGTCGGGCTCGATCCCGTGGATGATGAACGGCTCGCCGATGATCGAGCCGACCGTCTTGCGGGGGTTCAGCGACGAGTACGGGTCCTGGAAGATCATCTGCATGTCGCGACGCAGCGGCTTGAGCGAGCGGCGGTTGAGGTGCGCGATGTCGTTGCCGCGGTAGATGATCTCGCCGCTCGTCGGCTCCAGCAGGCGCGTGAGCAGCCGGGCCGTGGTCGACTTGCCGCAGCCGGACTCGCCGACGAGCCCGAGCGTCTCGCCCTCGAGCACGTCGAACGACACGCCGTCGACGGCCTGCACGGCGCCGACCTGGCGCTGGAAGATGACCCCCGAGCGCAGGGGGAAGTGCTTGACCAGGTCGCGGACCTGGATGAGGGGTTCGCCGGTCACGGCTGGAGCTCCTCGGTCGCGGGGGTGCCTTCCGCCGGGGCGCCGGGCACGCCGACCTCGGCGACGGCCGCGGCGGGCTTCTCGCCCGCCTTCAGGGCGGTCCACAGCCGGCGGCGGACGTCGGAGGCCAGCAGGCAGGCGACCTGATGGGCGTCGCCACGCCCGGGCACCGGCTCGAGCATGGGATCGATGCGCGTGTGCGCCTCGCGGGCGTAGGGGCAGCGCGGATGGAAGTGGCACCCGCTCGGCGGGTTGATGAGCGACGGCGGCCGGCCGGGGATCGGCACGAGCTCCTCGTCGCGGGGGCCGTCCAGGCGCGGGATCGACTGCAGCAGCCCCCAGGTGTAGGGGTGCTCGGGCGCGGCGAAGATCGTCTCCTTGTCGGAGACCTCGACGATCCGGCCCGCGTACATGACCGCGATGTCGTCGGTGACCTCGGCCACGACGCCGAGGTCGTGGGTGATCATCACGATCGCCGTGTCGAGCTCGGTCTGCAGGCGCTGCAGCAGGTCGAGGATCTGCGCCTGGACGGTCACGTCGAGCGCCGTGGTCGGCTCGTCGGCGATCAGCAGCTTCGGGTCGTTGGACAGCGCCATCGCCACCATCGCGCGCTGGCGCATGCCGCCCGAGAACTCGTGCGGGTAGGCGTCCACGCGCTTGCGCGGCTCGGGGATGCCGACCAGCCCGAGCATCTCGATCGCGCGGTCGCGGGCCTGGGCCTTGGAGACGTCGCGGTGCGCGCGCACGGCCTCCACGAGCTGGTCGCCCACCCGGTAGAACGGGTGCAGGGAGCTCAGCGGGTCCTGGAAGATCATCGCGACGTCGTTGCCGCGGATCTGCCGCATGTCCTCGTCGGAGGCGGTCAGCAGCTCCTTGCCCTCGAAGCGCACCTAGCCCGAGATGCGCGCGCTGCGCGAGCGCGTCAGGCCCATCACGGTCAGCGACGACACCGAC
>JAICJK010000638.1 GCA_025928415.1 Solirubrobacteraceae bacterium
AGGCCGCGCAGCGAGCGCCCGCCGTCGGTCCGCGCGGCCCGCGCGCGGCGCGGACGGCTGGGGCCCATCAGCGCGAGCGCGCCCTCCACCGTGGTCGCGTGCGCGCACAGCCGCGGCAGCAGCGCGCAGAACACGCGCGCGCAGGTCTCCGCGTCGGCCAGCGCGCGGTGGGTGATCTCCACCTCGATGCCGAGCGCCTCCGCGAGCGGGCGCAGCTTGCGCTGGCGCGCAAGCGGGGCCAGGCGGCGGGCCAGCGCGACGGTGCACAGGACCGGCGGATCGGGCCACGCGAGGCCCGCGCGGCCGAAGGCCTGGCGCAGCACGCGCACGTCGAAGCTCGCGGAGTGGGCGACCATCACCCGGCCCCGCAGCAGCGCGGCCAGGTCGGGCAGCCTGGCCTCCGCGGCCGGCGCCTCGTCGACCATCGCCTGCGTGATTCCAGTGAAGCGCTGGATGCCCCGCGCAAGCGGCGCGCGGATCGCCAGCAGCGTCTCCCAGCGGTCGTGCAGCTCGCCGCCGCCGACGAGGACCGCGCCGATCTCCGTCACCTCGCACGCGGGGCCCGACAGGCCGTTGGTCTCGGTGTCGACGACGAGGAACTCGGCGGTGCGCAGCGCGGCGGTCGGGTCCATGCCCGCGGGGTCTACGCGGCCGCCCCGACGTGCTGCACGCCGCCTTGCAACCGTGCCGACCGATCGCGGGGATACGGTGCCGCGCAGTCCGTCGACGAGGAGGCAGCATCGTGACGACGTTCGCCGTCAACGAGGACATCGGCCATGCGCTCGCCGCGCTCGGGGAGCGCGAGCGCCAGGCGTGGGCCGCGTACGCGCAGACGACCGGCGGCCTGACCGGCTCGGCCTACGACCACGCCGAGCGCGGGGCCTGGGAGGTCCTGCAGCTCATGCTCACCGACATCTCCACGCAGCGCACGGAGCTGCTCGCCGCGCCGGGCCACCGCGCGCTGCCGCGCGGCTGAGCCCCGGGTGCCCCCGGGTCGGCGGCCGGTCCGGGGACGAGTGGCGTCGGGCGGCGGAGGTCGGTTAGGGTTCGCCCCGGATTGCGGCAGGCCGCCGTGGCCGGGTCGAGGAGTGAGATGACACGCCGTCACACACGGATGCTGGTGCGGCTGGCCCCGGCCGGCGGCATCCTCGCGGTCGCGCTCGCACTCGGCGGCTGCGGCGACGCCAAGACGCGCGTGAGCGAGAACCGGCCGCCGACCCCGATCGTCGTCGGCGCGTCGATCTCCACCGAGGCGATCAACGTGTCGCCCCGCCGCTTCGGCGCGGGCCCGGTGCACCTGGTGATCACCAACCAGACCCAGGCCGCCCAGCAGATCACCTTCGAGTCCGCCGGCGGCGGCGGCGGGTTCACCCAGAGCACGGGGCCGATCAACCCGAGCGGCACCGCGACGCTGACCGCCGACGTGCCCCCCGGCGAGGCCGTCGTGAAGGTCGCCGGCAACGGCATCCGCGCCGCGACCGTGCACGTCGGCCAAGAGCGCGCCAGCGCCCAGGACAAGCTGCTGCAGCCGTAGGGATATCCCCCTTCCGGGCGGCGCCGGCGCTTTGCCATCCTGGGCTCGATGCCCCGCCCCGTGCTGACCGACGCCAACCGCCGCTGGTGGACCCTCGGCGCGATGTGCTTCGCGCTGTTCATGGTGATGC
>JAICJK010000285.1 GCA_025928415.1 Solirubrobacteraceae bacterium
CACGCGCGCGACCGCGGCGGCCGCGCTGTCCACGGGCTCCTGCTCGCCCGTCTCCATGTCCCTGAGCTCGATGCCCGCCTCGGACATCAGCGCAACGTACCCGGCGTGCAGGCGCGCGGCGTGCTTGAGCATGCCCTTGGCTGAGCGGCCGGCCAGCTCGAGCTGCACGGCCAGGCCGGCGCGGCGCGCCTCGGTCGCCAGCGCGAAGGCGGCGACGCCGCTGCCGGCGACGAACAGGTCGCAGATCGCCACCGGCTCGGGGCGGGGCTCGGCGCTGAGCAGGATGCGCTCGATGCCCGCGGCCCAGCCGAAGCCGGGGACCGGGGGCCCGCCGAGCTGCTCGGACAGCCCGTCGTAGCGCCCGCCCCCGCCGACCGCCGACTGCGCGCCGAGCGCGCCGGAGGTGAACTCGAAGACCGTGCGCGTGTAGTAGTCCAGCCCGCGGACGAGCGTGGGGTCGAGCTCGTAGGCGATGCCCGCGGCGTCCAGGCGCGCGCGGACCTCGGCGAAGTGCTCGGCGTCCTCCGGGTCTAGCTGGTCCATGAGCTGCGGCGCGGTGGCCATGACCTCCCGCGTCCCCGGATGGTCGGCGTCGAACGCGCGCAGCGGGTTGAGGTCGATGCGGTCGCGGACCTCGTGGCTGAGGCGGTCCTCGTGCGCGCGCAGGTGCGCGACGAGCTGCTCGCGGTAGGCCGCGCGCGTGGCCGGCGTGCCCAGCGAGCCGAGCAGCAGGCGGACGTCGCGGACCCCGGCGTCGGTCAGCAGCGCGTGCAGCAGCGCGATCGACTCGGCGTCCACCGACGGGTCCTCGGAGCCGATCGACTCGGCGCCGATCTGCCAGAACTGGCGGTAGCGGCCGGCCTGGGCGCGCTCGTAGCGGAAGAACGAGCCCCAGTACCACAGCTTGGCCGGCTGCGGCAGCTTGTGCATGCCGTGCTCGTGGTAGGCGCGCATGATCGGCGCCGTGCCCTCGGGGCGCAGCGTCAGCGACCGGCCGCCGGCGTCCTCGAAGGTGTACATCTCCTTCTGGACGATGTCGGTCGACGCGCCGACCCCGCGCGCGAACAGGTCGGTGTGCTCGAAGATCGGCGTCTCGATGCGGCCGAAGCCCGCGCCCTCCAGGATGCGGCGGACGCTCTGCTCCAGGGCCAGGCGCGCGGGCGCCTGGGCGGGCAGCACGTCGTACGTGCCGCGCGGGACCTGCGGGCGCTCGCTCACCGCGACAGCGCGGCCAGGAACGGGTTGTGGGCGCGCTCGGCCCCGAGCGTCGTGAGGCCCATGTGGCCCGGGTGCACGCGCGTCTCGTCGGGGTAGCGGGCCAGCAGGTCGGCGATCGAGGCCATCAGCGTCGCGTGGTCGCCGCCGGGCAGGTCGGTCCGGCCGACCGAGGCCTGGAACAGCACGTCGCCGGAGAACATCGCCTGCTCGTCGGCCATCACGTAGGTGACGTGGCCGGGGCTGTGGCCGGGGGTGAAGACGACGTCGATGTCGAAGCCGGCGAGCTGCAGCGTCTCGCCGCCGGCGACGGTGTGGTCGGCCTCGTAGGACTCGAACGGGCCGAAGCCCTCCCACGGGACGTAGGCCATGATGTCCGCCAGGACCTGCGTCTCGAGCTGCGGGCACCAGACCGGCGCGCCGGTGGCGCGCGCGACCGGCGCGACCGCGCCGACGTGGTCGAAGTGCGTGTGGGTCAGCAGGATCGCCTCGAGCGTCACGCCGAGCTCGCCGATGACGCCGAGCAGCCGGTCGGCCTCCTCGCCCGGGTCGACGATCAGCGCGCGGTCGGAGCCGTCGCGGCGCACGATGAAGCAGTTCTCCTGCACCGGCCCGACGGTGAGCATGCGGACGTCCATCACGACCCTGGGCCGCCCCGGCCGGCGTTCTTGGCCTGGCGGCGGCGGTAGATGAACGTGTCGGTGTAGTAGCCGAGCGGGATGTACATGAGGAAGACCACGGCGGCCAGCGCGATGGTGCCGCCGATCGGCTCGTGGAAGATCAGGACGATCGCGACCAGGAAGACGACGGTGGCGATCGCGGCGCGGTTGACCGAGCCGCGCCACGTCGGCGGCTTGTCGAAGCGGTCCTGGCGCGCCTTGGCCTTCGTCTCGGCGGCGGTCGGGCGGCGGCCCGTGCGCCCGCGCGTCTCGATCATCCCCGCGGCGTTGCCGCGGTGCTTGGTCCGGCGCTTGCGCTTGGTCTGGGCCATGGGTCACCTGAGTCTAGGCGAGGGGGCGCCGGGCCCGGGGGCTGGAGGTCCTGCACCGCAACTTGCGGGATCGGGACCGGTTGCTCGGGACGATGACGACCATGTCGCGACACCTCAGCCTGCTCACCGGCCTGACCGTGGTGGCCCTGGCGGGCGCGCCCGCCGTCGCCTCGGCCGCCGGGGCGCCCACCGTGAGCACCGGCGGCGCGACCGGGCTCACCCCGACCAGCGGCGCACTCAACGCGCTCGTCAACCCGCAGGGCGCCCCCACCACCTACTCCTTCCAGGTCGGCCAGACCAAGCGCTACGGGCTGGCGACGCCCACCGTGTCCGCCGGCTCCGGCGCCAAGGCGGTGAAGGTCCGCGCGGCGGCCGTCGGCCTCGCGCCCGCGACGACCTACCACTACCGCGTCGTCGCCCACAACGCGCACGGGACGACGCGCGGCGCCGACAAGACGTTCACCACCCGCAAGGTGCCGTTCGGCCTGGTCGTGGGCGCGACGCCCAACCCCGTCCCGCTCGGCCACGGCGCGGTCCTCAGCGGGACGCTGTCCGGGACCGGGAACGCGGGCGAGGCGGTCATCCTGCAGCAGAACCCGTTCCCCTACACGCAGGGCTTCCTGAACGTCGGCAACCCGCTGGTCACCGACGCCAACGGAGCGTTCTCGTTCCCCGTCCTCAGCGTGCCGCTGACCACCCAGTACCGGGTGGTGCTCGCCTCCAAGACCGAGGTGGTCAGCCCGGTCGTCATCGTCGGCGTGGCCGTCCGGGTCTCGACCTACACCAGCCGCACGCGCGTCCAGCGCGGGCACAAGGTCAACTTCCACGGCTCGGTCAAGCCGACCGGGCCCGGCTCGACGGTCTCGATCCAGAAGCAGACGAGCACCGGATCGTGGGTCCGCGTCGCCCGGACGTTCACGCGTCACGGCGGCAGGACGTTCTCCAACTACTCCAAGAGCGTGACCGTCCGGCGCGGCGGGAACTACCGCGTCCACGTCTCGGTCGCGACCGGCAGCTACACATCGGCCGACGGGCGGACGGTGCGCATCCACTCCTTCCGGTAGCGCCGGGCCGGTTCAGGCGCTGCTCAGGGCGTCCTCCAGGGTCCGCCGGCCGCGGACCGGGAGGTCGTCGGGGAAGCCGTCGAAGGCCGCGGCCGGCGGCAGGCCGACGACCTCGGCCTCGGCCACCGCGGCGTGCCGGCGAACGGCGGCGACCAGGCGCGCGAGCGGGACCGCGTGGTGGTCCTCGACGTTGCACGAGACCTGGGCGACGTCGCCGCGTGACGGGAGCTCGAGGCCCAGCGCGCGGACGCCGGGCAGGCCGCCGGGCCCGCCCTCGCGGATCGCCGCCGCGATCCGCCGGGCGTCCTGGAGCGTGGCCGGCGGCGCGAGCTCGAGGTTGAAGGCGATCAGCGGCGGGCGCGAGGCGACGAGCGAGGCGCCCGCGGTGGGATGCGCCTGCGGTGGCCCGAAGTCGGCGGTCAGCTCGCCCTTGGCCAGGCGCGCCGCCAGGCGCCCGGGGCCGCCGCGGCGCAGCTCGGCGCGGGTGCGCCCGCTGGCCAGCTCGCCGTAGAGCAGGACCGGGATCCCCAGGCCGGTGCCCAGCAGCTCGGCGGCGACGAGCGCCTCCGCGCACGCCGCGCCCCGCCGGCGGCGGTCGAGGTGGACGACGGGGACGACGTCCACGGCGCCGACGTGCGGGTGGATGCCCGGGTGCGCGGTGACGTCGATGCGCTCGAGGGCCGCGGCCGCGCCGCTCGCCAGGGCGGGCGCGAGCGAGCCCGGCTCGCCGGCGAGCGTGAAGACGCTGCGGTGGTGGTCGGGGTCGCTGTGGACGTCGAGCAACCGCGCGCCGCCGGCCGCGAACGCGGCGCCGATCGCGTCGAGCGCCGCGCGGTCGCGACCCTCCGAGACGTTCGGCACGGCGAGCAGCACGACGGGCGATGCTAGGGGAGGACCGGCGCGTGGACCGCGATTGGCCCTGGAAGCCGGGTCCCGACTGCGCCAGGGTGGGTGCATGCCCGGTCCGCTCCTCGACTTCAC
>JAICJK010000245.1 GCA_025928415.1 Solirubrobacteraceae bacterium
CGGGCCCGAGGTCTACCGCCACGCCGTCGCGCGGATGGTCAGCGCCACCCGCGCCGCGCTGCGCGCCTCCGGGCTGACCGTCGAGGACCTCGACCTGTTCGTCGCCCACCAGGCGAACGCGCGGATCATCGAGGCGGCGGCGCTCGAGCTCGGGGTGCCCGAGGACCGCGTCGTCGTCGACGTCGGCCGGGTGGCGAACACGTCGTCCGCCTCGATCCCGCTCGCCCTGGCCCAGGCGCAGCGCGACGACCGGTTGCACGAGGGATCCATCGTGGGCCTCACGGCCTTCGGCGCGGGCTTCGTCTGGGCCGCCGGGATCGCCACGTTCAAGGAGCGCGCCGGTGTCCCGGCCTGACGGCTGCGCGCTGGTCACCGGCGGCACCCGCGGCATCGGGCTGGCGATCGCCGAGCGGCTGCGCGCGGACGGCCTGACGGTCGCCACGCTGGCGCGGTCGGGCGGGGACGTGCGCGCCGACGTGGCCGACGCCGGGGCGGTGGCCGCCGCCTTCGCCGAGGTGCGCGAGCGCTTCGGCCCGGTGCTCGTGCTCGTCAACAACGCGGGCGTCACCCGCGACGGGCTGGCGATCCGGATGCCCCTGGACGACTGGCGCACCGTGCTGGACACCAACCTCACCGGGGCGTTCACCTGCACCAAGCAGGGCCTGGAGGACATGCTCAAGGCGCGCTGGGGGCGGATCGTCAACGTCTCGAGCGTGGTGGCCGAGCGCGCGAACCCGGGCCAGGCCAACTACGTGGCCGCGAAGGCCGGGCTGCTGGGGTACACCCGCACCGTGGCCAAGGAGATGGGCAAGCGGGGGATAACCTGCAACGCGGTGACCCCTGGGGTCATCGAGACCGAGATGACCGCCGGCGTCGCGGACGACCTGAAGGCCGCCGTGCCGGCGGGCCGGCTCGGCCGTCCGGAGGAGGTCGCCCACGCCGTCGCCTTCCTGTGCGGCGAGCAGGCGGCCTACGTCAACGGCGCCACGCTGGCCGTGGATGGAGGACTCGGTGCATAGCAGCGAGCAATCCCATCCCTGTGAGGACTCGGTGCATAGCAGCGAGCGATCCCATCCCTGGGGGGACTCGGTGCCCAGCACCGAGCGGACATCGAAGGGCTCGGCGCTTGTGCGCCGGGCATGCACGATCGACACACAACGAGGAGCACACGCATGAGCACCACCGACCAGACCGACGTGCTGCAGACCATCCGCGACGAGCTGGCGGCCATCAAGGTCCCCGGCGCGCAGGAGGCCACGCCCGAGACGACCTGGGCGGACCTCGACGTCGACTCGCTCGACCTCGTCGAGCTCGTCAAGGCGCTCGAGGACCGCTACGAGGTCCAGATCGCCGACGGCGAGCTCAAGAAGATCGAGTCCGTCGGCGACGCCATCGCGCTCGTCGAGTCCCTGCGGTCGTGAGCGCCGGGGCAGACCAGCGCACGGAGGTCGTGGTCACCGGCCGGGGCGTCGTGTCCTCGCTCGGGGAGACGCCGGAGGCGCTGTTCGACGCCCTGATCGCCCGCCGGTCCGGGATCGCCGACGGGGTCGGCGCCTGCGCCGACTTCGACCCCGAGGCGGCGATGACGCCGAAGGAGGCGCGGCGCGCGGACCGCTACACGCAGTTCGCCGTCGCGGCCGCCGACCGCGCCGCGCAGGAGGCCGGGCTGCCCGAGGGCGCCGACCCCGACCGCGTCGGCATCATCGTCGGCACCGGCGTGGGGGGCCTGACCACCCTGCAGGCCGAGTGCAAGGCGTGGCTCGAAGAGGGCGATCGGGCGGTCTCGCCGCACTTCGTCCCGATGATGATGCCGAACGCCGCCGCGGGCACGATCGCCATGCGCCTCGGGGCCCACGGGCCCGGCTTCAGCGTCTCCAGCGCGTGCGCCACCGGCGCCCACGCCATCGGCGAGGGGCTGCGGATGCTGCAGCGCGGCGAGGCCGACGTCGTCGTGGCCGGCGGCACCGAGGCCGCGCTCGTCGGGCTCTGCCTGGCGGCCTTCCGGCGGATGGGCGCGCTGTCTCGCGACGGCGTCTCGCGCCCGTTCGACGCGCGCCGCGACGGCTTCGTGATGGGCGAGGGCGCGGCGGTGCTCGTCCTCGAGCGGGCCGAGCACGCCAAGGCGCGCGGCGCGCAGGCGCTGGCGCGCGTCGCCGGCTACGGGGCCACCAACGACGCGTTCCACATCACCCAGCCCGACGAGGACGGCCGCGGCGCGGCGGCCGCGATGCGCCTGGCGCTCCAGGACGCGGGCGCCACGCCCGCCGACGCGGGCTGGATCTCCGCGCACGGGACGGGCACGCCCTACAACGACAAGATCGAGACGAAGGCGATCCACGCCGTGTTCAACGGCTCGGCGCCGCCCGTCTCCTCCCAGAAGTCGTCCGTGGGCCACCTGCTCGGCGCGGCCGGCGCGCTGGAGGCGCTGGTCACGGTCGAGGCGCTGCGCCGCGGCGTCCTGCCGCCGACCATCAACCTCGAGCAGCCCGATCCCGAGTGCGACCTGGACTACGTGCCCGAGGGCCCGCGCGAGGCCGGCGGCCTGCAGCTCGCGCTCTCGAACTCGTTCGGGTTCGGCGGCCAGAACGCGTGCCTGGCGGTGGCAAAGGCATGAGAGCGCGCGGCATGACTCGCGCAAGAGCGCGCGGCATGACTCGCGCAGAGCGCTCGCATGCCGGGTGCGAGCTCGCCCAGGGGCTCGCTCGCACGCTCTCTGAAGGGACGTCGAGCGACATGGAGGATGACCAGTGAGCGCGGTCCTGGACCTCGCCGGGCACGACGTCCCGCTGGCGCGGGCGCGCCTGGAGCTGCTGTTCGACGCGGGCAGCTTCCGGCCGACCCGCAGCGCGGTGGGCGACGGCGTGATCGCGGGCAGCGGGCGCGTGAGCGGCCGCCCGCTGCACGCCTGGGCGCAGGACGGCACGTTCAAGGGCGGCTCGCTGGGCGCCGCGGGGGGCGAGACCATCGCCCGGACGATCCGGCGCGCGGCGGCGACCGGGGCGCCGGTCGTCGGCTTCCCGCACTCCGGCGGCGCGCGCCTGCAGGAGGGCGTCGCCGCCCTGACCGCCTACGGCGCGATCTTCCGGGCCCAGGCGCTGGCGAACGTCCCGCAGATCAGCGTGATCAGCGGCGCGTGCGCGGGCGGCGCGGCCTACTCGCCCACCCTCGGCGACCTGACGCTGATGGCGGGGCCCGAGGCGCGGATGTTCCTCACCGGCCCGCAGATCATCGAGCGCGTGACCCGCGAGCGGATCTCGGCGGAGGACCTCGGCGGCCCGCGCGTGCACGGCCGCAACGGGGTCGCGCACCTGCTCGCGCCCGACGACGTCGCCGCCGCCGACCTCGTGCGCCGGGTCCTGGGCTTCCTGCCCTCGGTGGCCGGCGGGGAGCTGCCCGTCGCGCCCCCGGCCCCGCCGCGCGCGGGCGACCCCGGGCACGTCGTGCCGGAGCGCGACCGCGAGGTGTACGACGTCCGCGAGGTCGCCGCGCGGATCCTCGACGCCGGCGACCTGCTCGAGCTCGCGCCGCGCTGGGCGCGCAACCTCGTCACCGGCTTCGCCCGCCTGGACGGCCACCCCGTCGGCCTGATCGCCAGCCAGCCGCGCCACCTGGGCGGCTGCCTGGACGCCGACAGCGCGCAGAAGGGCGCGTGGTTCGTCGAGCTGTGCGACCGCTACGGCCTGCCGCTCGTGGTGCTCGTGGACACGCCGGGCTTCCTGCCCGGCGCCCGGCAGGAGCGCGACGGCGTCCTGCGCCACGGCGCGGCGCTGCTGCGGGCCTTCTCGTGCGCGACCGTCCCGCGGGTCACGGTGACGCTGCGCCAGGCCTTCGGCGGCGCCCACATCGTCATGAACTCGCGCGATCTCGGGGCGGACGCCACGCTGGCCTGGCCCGGCGCCCGGATCGGCGTCATGGGACCCCGGCAGGCCGTCGAGCTCGTCGACCGGCGTAGAATCGCAGCCGGCGCCGACGCGGCCGAGCTGGCCGACGCCTACGCCGCCGAACACCTGCCCGTCGGGCGGGCGGCGGAGGCGGGCTTCGTGGACGAGGTCGTCGCGCCCGATGCGACACGGGACCGGCTGATCGGGGAACTGGAGGTGCGTGGATGGCGGTAGCGGCAGACCGGGAGTCGGTGCGCTCGCGCAACGCGACCGAGCGCGCGATCCTGGACGCCGCGAGCCACGCGCTGGCCGAGGAGCACTACGAGAAGCTGACGATGGACGCGATCGCCAAGCGCGCGTTCGTCTCGCGCACCGCGGTCTACTTCTACTTCGACAACAAGCGCGCGCTCATGGACCGCCTGATCCAGCGCGCCTTCGCGGACATGTACGAGGCCGCGATGATCTACCTCGACGGCCGCGGCGAGCCGCGGCGCGAGCTGCGGCTCGGCCTGTCGCGGACCGTGGCGGTGGTCAACCGCGACCAGCACGTCCTGCTGCTGGCGGCCAAGCTGTCGGGCCAGGAGGGCGGCGTCCTGCCGCTCGAGTGGCAGCCGTACATCACGCGCTTCGTGCAGGGCGCGACCAAGCGCATCGCGCGCGACCAGCAGCGCGGCCTCGCGCCGCTGGACATCCCGCCGCGCCTCAGCGCGCAGGCGCTGCTCGCGATGGTCGAGAACCACCTGATCCGCGAGGTCGTCCTCGGCGGCGGGGACGCCAACGAGTCGATCCGCGTGCTGGCCGAGCTGTGGTGGCGCGCCGTCTA
>JAICJK010000121.1 GCA_025928415.1 Solirubrobacteraceae bacterium
GCTCGGCGTGGGCCGCGTCGGCCAGCAGCAGGCGCGGCCCGGCGAGGCGAAGCTGCGCGAGCAGCTCCGGCGCGCTCGCGCGCTGGTTGACCGGGGCCGCGATCAGGCCGCCGTCCAGGCAGGCCAGGAAGGCGGCCACCCACGCCGGCGTGTTGTCGCCCAGCAGCGCCACCCGGTCCCCGGGCGCCAGGCCCAGGCCGCGCAGGCGCGCGGCGGCCGCGTCGACGAGCGCCTGCAGCGCGGCGTAGCCGTGCTCCTCGCCGGGGGCGGTCAGCGCGGTGGCGCCGGGCCGCTCGCGGGCGTGGCGCCGGAGGGCCTCGGGCAGGGTGGCAGCGCCCACGCGCTGTGTCTCGGCGGTCGTCATCGCTATCTAGCGAGCGCTAGGTAGGTCACCGTAGTCGGCGCTCTCGCCGCGTGTCAAGCGGGAGCGGCCGGCCGGTCAGACGAGCTCGCGGACCTGGATGCCGCGCGCCGCGGGGAGGACCTCCGCGGCGAACCGCTCGACCTGCTCGTCCCACTCCGCACGGCTGCCCGACGGGCAGTCGAAGTGCGTCGTCACGTGGCTGTAGCCGAAGTCGGCGAAGTGCTGGAGGTCCTCGAGGATCTGCTCGCTGGTCCCGGTCAGCAGCGGGCGCTCGCCCTTGAAGCGCGGGTCGCGCTCGGCGTCGTCGGTCACGCGGACCTGGCAGAAGCCCCCGAGCCGGAAGCCCGTCAGGTCGCGGCCTGCGCGCTCGCCCTCGCGCTGGATCTCCTCGCGCAGCGGGTCGAACGTCTCGGGCCGGCTGACCGCGTCGAGGAACATCGGGTAGAAGCCGTCGCAGTGCCGGGCGGCCCGCCGCGCGGCGAACGGCGTGACCCCGCCGTACCACAGCGGCGGGTGGGGCTTCTGCACCGGCTTGGGGTCCATCGAGACGTCCGCGATGTCGAAGTGGCGCCCGTGGAAGTCGATCCAGTCCTCGGTCCACGCGAGCTTGTAGATCTGCAGGCACTCCTCGGTCACGCCGCCGCGGTGCTCGTAGGACGCGCCCATCGCGGCGAACTCGCCCTGCTCCCAGCCCACCCCGACCGTGAGGATCACGCGCCCGGCCGAGAGCACGTCGAGCGTGGCGAACTCGTGCGCGGTGATCAGCGGATGGCGATAGGGCGCGATGTGCACGGACGGCGAGAACCGCAGCGTGCTCGTCCGGCTCGAGATCGCGCCGATCGTGGTCGGGACGTCGAGGATCACCGGGCGCTCGGGGTAGGCCCGCTTGCCCGAGGTGTTCGCGGTGTGCGCGCCCTTCGTCTCGCGCTCGGTGACCACGTGGTCGGAGAACCAGACCGAGTGGAAGCCGAGCTCCTCGGCCCGCACGGCGGACTCGACGGGCCGCATCTCCTGCGGGCTGATGTTCTGCAGGATGCAGTCGCCGTCGCCGTCGCGCGTCATCACGCCGTGGGTCAGCAGCGTCAGGCCGAAGTCCATGTCCACTCCTCTGTCGGGTCCCGGGCGATCGGCGGACCGCCTCTCAGTGCGCGGCCCGCAGCTCGTCGCGGCGGCGGCGGGTCGCGTCCTCGTCGACGGCCAGCGTGTCGTCGAGCACCTCGCCGGCGAAGACCACGCCATAGACATCCCGCGCGCGCGCGAGGCTGACGAACCGCGCGAGCACGTCGGCGCGCACCTTCGCGAGCTCCCGCTCGAGCGGATCGCCGTACCCTCCGCCGCCGCTCAGCTCGTGCCCGAGCAGCTCCCCGGGAGCGAGCGGCACCGAGGCGATCGGCGCCAGCGGCTCCCGCGCCCCGTCCGCCGTGATGCGGAACGGGACCGACGGGGCGGCGTCGCCCCCGCCGCGCGTGCCGCGCGGGGGGTTGTGGAAGCCGTCGGTGACGTAGGCGGCGTTCATCGTCGACTGCTTGGGGCCGAACTCGACGATCGCGCCGGGCGCGCCGCGCTGTCGGCCCGCGCCCTCGGAGTCCGTCCGCATCCGGATCTGCCGCACCCTGATCGGGTACTTCTGCTCGTCGATCTCGACGCTGTCGCGGAACATCAGCCCGTTGGTCACCGCGTTGCCGTAGGTGATCCAGCCGTCGTGCTCGGGCCCGGCGGGGCCGCCCTGGGACCCGAGGAAGTTCTGGTTGACGTAGCGCTCGTCGCCCCGCCGCCAGTCCTCGCCGGAGACCACCGCGAACGCGGGGCCGATGCCGCACGCGCCCTCGGCGAGGCCGTAGCCCTCCCACGCGTCGGCGATCGCGCGCTGCGTCGTGACGACCAGGCGCTCCCCGACGTTGGTGGTGGCCACCGAGCACGAGTGCGGGAACCGGGGGATGCCGACGATGCAGTTCTCGCGCAGCAGGACCCGCACGCGCCGGAAGGCCCCGGCGTTGTGGGGGATGTCCGGGTCGATGCTGTTGAACAGCCCGGTCATCACGTTGTTGGTCGCGCACGCGCGCGACTCGTTGATCCCGGCGTCGACGCAGTCGATGTTGTCGCGCAGGTCGAGCTCGACGGTGCCCTGCTCCGGCTCGATCGTGATCTTCACGTTGATCGGGATGCCCTCGGGCAGCGGGTCGAGCGGGTCGTGGCGGCCGTGGCCGATGATCGTGCCGGCCGGCATCTCGCGGATCGCGCCCTCCATGCGCCGCTCGGAGTAGTCGAACCACTCCTCGATGAACCGGCTCATGAGCTCCGACCCGTAGCGGGCGCACAGCTCGCGCAGGCGCGTCTCGGCGATCCGCGCGGCGCCGATCATCGCCAGGTAGTCGCCGTACCACTGGTCGGGCACCCGGATGCGGCGGCGGCACATGCGGATGATGTCGCTGACGTCCTCGTAGTCGCGCTGGATCCGCACGGCCGGGAAGACGAGACTGCCCTCCTCGTACACGTCGCGGGCGAACGGCATGTACGTCGTCGGCAGGGCGTTGCCGCAGTCGGCCTGGTGCGCCTTCGCCGCCGCGGTGAACACGTGGCGGCCCTCGAAGAACACCGGGACGAGGATCGTGTGGTCGGCGGGGTGCGTGTTGCCCAGGTACGGGTCGTTGTGCAGGAACGCGTCGCCCTCGCTGACGTCGTCGTGCAGCTCGGTCATCGCCTCGGCCAGGTACTCCATGCCGATCACGTGGACCGGCAGGCCCTCGGCGGTCGCCAGCAGGCGGTTGTCGCCGGTCACCAGCGCGCACGAGAAGTCGCGGGCCATGTTCAGGATGGCCGACCGCCCGCTGCGCAGCAGCGTGTTCTCCATCTCCCGCACGATGGTGTCCAGGCGGTTGGAGATGACGGCCAGCAGGACGGGGTCCAGGGAGCTCATGAGACGGTCACCTCGCCGGCGGGGCCGGCGACCGCCGCGGCGCTCGCGCCGGGCGGGTCGACGTGGAGGACGTAGTTGCCCGCGTCGGTGACGACCGCGCGCGAGCCGGGGTACAGCACGACGGTGGTCGTCGGCTCGCGGATCACCGCGGGGCCCTCGAGCTCGGCGCCCGCGGGCAGCGTCGCGCCGTCGTAGCGCGGGACGGACAGCGAGCCGGTCTCCCGGAACGACGCGACGGCGTGCTCGGCCGGCACGGCCTCCGCCAGCCCGGCCGCGGGGCGGCCCGCCAGCGCCGTCTTGGCGAGCTCGGCCGTGGCGCGGACCTTCCAGGTCAGGCACTCCAGGTACTGCCCCGGCTCGCGGACCGCGAAGACCCGCTCGTGCACGTCGTGGAAGGCGTCCTCGAGGGCCTTCACGTCGGCCTGGCTGTCGAAGCGCGGCCCGGGCAGCGCGACGGGGAGCTCCCAGACCTGCGCCCGGTAGCGCGCGTCGACGAAGTACTCGAGCCGCTGCCCGACCGCCTCGACGCCGTCCAGCGAGGCGAGGAACGCCTGCGCCTGCGCCTCGATCCCGGCCAGCGTCGCGTTGACGGCCTCCAGGTCGAAGTGATGGGTCTCCGCGTAGTGACTCGTCGCGAACTCCGAGATGACGTTCGAGTACAGGGCGCCGCAGGCGCTGAGCGCGCCGGCCGTGCGCGGCAGCAGCACGCGCTCGCAGCCGAGCTCGCGGGCGATCGGGACGATGTTGAGCCCGGACGCGCCGCCGCCGGCGACGATCGTCACCTCGCGCGGGTCGATGCCCTGGGCGATCGTGATCTCGCGGATCGCGCCGACGATGTTCTCGCTGGCCAGCGTGATCGTCGCCTGCGCGGCCTGCTCGGTCGTCATGCCGAGCTGCTGCGCCAGCGGCGCGAACGCCCGCTCGGCGGCGTCGCGGTCGAGCGACAGGCGCCCGCCGAGGAAGTTCGACGGGTCCAGGTAGCCGAGCAGGACCGCGGCGTCGGTCACCGTCGGCTCCGTGCCCCCGCGCCCGTAGCACGCGGGCCCCGGGTCGGCCCCGGCGCTCTGGGGCCCGACGTGGATCAGGCCGCCGGAGTCGATCCAGGCGATCGACCCGCCGCCGGCGCCGATGCTCTTGACGTCCACCGCGCGGGTGCCGGTGATGTGGCCGATCCAGCGGCCGCCCAGCCAGGTCTCCGACGTGTAGTGGATGTCCCCGTCGCTGACCAGCCCGACGTCGAACGTGGTCCCCCCCGTGTCGCAGACGAGCATGTCCGGCGGCTTGCCGCCGTCCGCGAGCTCCGCCGCGCCGTAGGTCAGCGCGGCCACCGGGGCCATCGACGGGCCCGAGCCGACCGAGTAGATCGGCCGCTCGACGACCTCCGACGGGCGCCACGCGCCGCCGAACGACGTGGAGACGAAGAGCTGGCCGGCGAACCCCGCGACCGAGAGGTCCCGTTCGAGCGAGACCAGGAAGTCCTGCATCACCGGCTTCAGCGAGGCGTCGATGACGGTCGAGGAGGCCCGCCGGTACTCGCGCACGATCGGGTTGAGCTCGTGCGAGAGCGTGAACGGCAGGCCCGGCGCGTGCTCGGCGATCAGCTCGCCGACGCGCAGCTCGTGGGCGGGGTTGACCGTCGACCACAGCAGGCAGACGCCGATCGCCTGCGCGCCGAGCCCGGTCGCCTCGCGGATCGCCGCCAGCACGCTGGCCTCGTCGAGCGGCACGAAGGCGGTGGCCTCGGCGTCCATCCGCTCGCGGATCTCGAAGGTCAGGTGGCGCGGCACGTAGGGCGCCGGGTAGGCGACCTGGCGGAAGGGCTCGAGCTTGCCGCCTTCGCGCATGAGCAGGATGTCGGGGAAGCCCTCGGTCGTGAAGAACGCCGTGCGGGCCGTCTTGGCCTCGACGATCGCGTTGGTGGCGCGCGTCGTGCCGTAGGTGAGCTGCCGCGACTGGGCGAGCAGCGCGCCGAGATCGAGGCCCAGCCCGCCGGCGATCTCCTCCAGCGCGGTGGAGACCCCCTCGAAGGCCCGCTCGTAGGTCGTCAGCGCCTTGGCGATGTGCAGCGTGCCGTCGTCGTCCGCGACGACGACGTCCGTGAAGGTGCCGCCGGTGTCGACGGAGATGCGGTAGCTCATGCCGTCACCTGCAGGCGCTCCAGCAGCGACGCCGCGATCCGGCCGGGGCCGGGCAGGAAGGCGTCCTCGAGCGGGGGGCTGAACGGCACGGGCGTGTCGGGGGTGGTGATCGTCCAGAGGTCCTCCAGGCTGTCGAGGGCCTCCTCGGCCACCGCGCCCAGCAGCCCCGCGGCCCAGCCGCCGGTCCGGCTGCCCTCCTCGACGGCCACCAGGCGGTTGGTCCTCGCGACCGACTCGAGGACGGTCGCGACGTCCAGCGGTCGCAGCGAGCGGAGGTCGACGACCTCGGCGTCGATCCCCTGGGCGGCGAGCGACTCGGCCGCCTCCAGGGCGTCGGGCACGCCCTTCATCACCGAGACGACGGTGACGTCGGACCCCGCGCGGACCACGCGCGCCCGCCCGAGCGGCAGCGCGGGCTCCTCGTCGGGCCCCTTGACGCTGTACAGCCGCTTGTGCTCGAGGAACATCACCGGGTCCTCGTCGCGGACCGAGGCCCGCAGCAGCGTCCGGGCGTCGGCGGGGCTGGAGGGGCAGACCACCTTCAGGCCGGGGACGCCGTGCAGCCAGATGCCGGGGTTCTGCGAGTGGATCGCGCCGAACCGGCCGCCCGCCCCGACGGCGGAGCGCACGACGATCGGCACCGTGTGCGCGCCTCCGGACAGGAACCGGTACTTGGCCGCCTGGTTGACCAGGCCGTCCATCACGAGCGGCACGAAGTCGCCGAACATGATCTCGACGATCGGGCGCAGGCCCATGATCGCGCTGCCGAAGGCGGCGCCGGCCAGGGCCAACTCGGAGATCGGCGTGTCGACGACGCGCTCGGGCCCGAAGCGCTCGACCAGCCCTTCGGTGACCTTGAAGACGCCGCCGGCGTCGGCGACGTCCTCCCCGATGAGCAGGACCGACGGGTCGGCCGCCAGCTCCTGGGCCATCGCGTCGTTCAGGGCGGCCCGGAACTCAAGCATGCGCGACCTCCTGCGCCTCGGGGAACGGCGACGCGAGCGCGGCGTCGAAGGCCGCGGTGACCTCCGCCTCGACCTGCGCCTCGATGGCGGCCAGGTCCTCGTCGCCGAGCCCGTGCTCCTGGCGCAGCGCGGCGCGGGCGAGCACCAGCGGGTCGTGCTCGCGCCACTGCTCCATCTCGCCCTCCTTGCGGTAGAGCGCCGGGTCGGACCGCGAGTGGCCGACGAACCGGTAGGTCATGCACTCGAGCAGCGACGGGCCGCCGCCGGAGCGCGCCCGCTCCAGCGCCCCGGCCGCCGCGGCCTGGACGGTCGCGACGACGTTGCCGTCGACGCGCTCGGCGGGGATATCGAGCGCCCGCGCCCGCCCGCAGATGTCGGCGCCGGCGGTGACCTGCTCCCACGGCGTGTACTCGCCGTAGAGGTTGTTCTCGCAGACGAACAGCACCGGCAGGCGGAAGACGCGCGCGAAGTTCAGGCACTCGGCGAAGTAGCCCTGGTTGGTCGCACCCTCGCCGAAGAAGGCGATCGCGGCCTTGCCGCTGCCGCGCAGCGCGAGGGCGGCGCCGGTGGCGGTGGAGATCGTGCCGCCGACGATCCCGAAGCAGCCGAGCAGGCCGTGCTCGCGGTCGATGACGTTCATCGAGCCCGAGCGGCCGCCGCAGGTGCCGGTCGCGCGGCCCATGAGCTCCGCGGCGAGCCCCGTCATGTCGACGCCGTTGGCGAGCGCGTGGCCGTGGCCGCGGTA
>JAICJK010000315.1 GCA_025928415.1 Solirubrobacteraceae bacterium
CCCGATCACGTCGTGGGCGAGCACGCGGATGGCCTGCTCCAGCAGCTCCTGGCCCGTCTCGTCGCCCTCGAGGATGATGATCTTCAGCGGGGCCGGCATGGCGGGCCACGATACCGAGGGGTTCGGCGCGGGCGGGCGCGAGGTGCGGCCGGCGGGCCGCCGCGTTCAGCAGGCCGCCTTGACGCGCGCGCGCACGTGCTCGAGCGTGCTGCGCTGCAGCGCGAGCAGGTGGCGCGCGAGGCGGCGCGTCACCGGGGACCTCGCGCGGCGCAGGTCGCGCCGGGTCGCCGCGACCGTGGCCGTCCAGCGGGTCTGCGAGCGCTTCGCGCGCCGGCACGCCTTCGCCTTCTGCGCGGGCGTGAGCGCGACGCCCGGCGAGCTGCCTGGCGCCGTGCCGGAGGCTGGGGCCGACCCCGATCCCGGCTCCGCGGAGCCGCCCGGCGCAGCCGCCGCGCCCGCCGTGTCGATGCGCAGCGCCCAGGGCGCCCCGGGGTCGCAGTCGGTGCCGACGTCCACGTAGTAGGTCGCGGGCCCGGCGAGCGTGCTGGTGATCTGCTGGGGCGCGCCCGTCCCGGCCCCGCTGACGTCGGCCAGCGACGGGCTGTCGTCGGCCGACGGCCCGTAGAGCTCGGCGAAGGCCCCGTCGCCGGGCAGCGTGCACGTCCCGCGCGCGGGCTGGGAGACCGAGACGACGACGCGCTGGGTCCCGGGGCCGACGGCGAACGTGAACCAGTCGTCGTCCTCGTCGGAGTCCGTCGCCCCGGTGTAGGTGACGCCCATCGAGAGCGGGCCTTGCGCGGTGTCCGGCGTGTCGTTGGCGTCCGTGGTCGGGACGTCGGCCCGCGCGGGGCCGGCGCTCGCGCCGAGCGCCGCGACGAGCAGCGCGCAGGGCAGGACCCGGATCCATGCGCGCAGGGCCGGGATGCGCGCGGGCGCGACGTCCGGAGGCATGCGCCGAGCCTACCCGCGGGCCCCCGGCCCTACCCGGCGTGGACCGCCGGGACGAGCGTCGCGCGGCGGGCCAGCGCGAGCGCGCCGCCGAGCGTCGCCACGCCGGCCGCGGCGAGGATCGCCACGTGCCAGCTCGCGAGCTGGACCAGCGCACCGGCGGAGGCGTTGCCGAGCGCGACGCCGACGACCAGCGAGGTCAGCGGCCAGGTGTAGGCCTCGGTCGCCATCCCCGGCGGCGCGACCGTCTCGACGAGCTGGTTGCCCGCGGTCAGCAGCGGCGCGATGCAGATGCCGGCCGGGATCACGAGCAGCGCCATGACGGCGATCGACGGAGCGGCGGCGAGCGGGAGGAACCCGATCGGGAGCGCGAGCGCCACGCGGATGTAGACCTGGCGCACGGTCAGGCGCCAGTCGGGCTGGTGGGCGCCGTACCACAGCCCGCCCCCCGCGCTGGCCAGCGACCACACCGCGAGCAGCAGGCCGGCCGCGCCGCGCCGGCCCGCGTCGTCGGCGAAGGCGGGGAGGGTCACCTCCATCGCGCCGAAGCAGAAGCCGAACGGCACCTGGGTGAGCACGAGGGTCCGGATCCCCGGGGAGCGCAGCGCGCCCAGCAGCCCGGGGTCGGTGTGGTGCTCGACCGGGCGCCACGCGCGCGACGGCTCGGACGCCAGGAACGCCGCGCCGCCCGCCACGAGCAGGACGCCCGCCAGCGCCAGGGCGTAGGCGGGGCCGGCGAGGGCGGTCACCGCGACGACGATCAGCGGGCCGGTGATGAACACGCACTCGACGATCACGCCGTCGAGCGCGAAGGCCGTGGGGATGAGGTCGGGCGTCGCGCGCAGCAGCGCCGGCCACAGCGTGCGGACCAGCGAGGACACGGGGGGGACGCCGGCCCCGCCGATCAGCGCACACGCGGCGAGCGCCGCGACGGGCGCGCCGGCTGTGCCGAGCAGGCACAGGCCGGTGACGCCGGTCGCGTTCAGGGCCAGCAGCGGGACGACGACCAGGCGGTGGCCGAGCCGGTCGACCAGCCGGCCCTGCAGCGGTGCGGCGCCGCCGGACCCGAGCGCGAACGCCGCCGCCACGACGCCGGCGGTCGCGTAGGACCCGGTCTCCGCGCGCAGGAACAGCACGATCGCGAGGCCGTACATCCCGATCGGCAGCCGGGCGACGAGCGCGGCGAGCAGCAGACCGGTGACGTGGGGCGCGCCCAGGATGCGCGCGTAGCGCCCGCCGGCGGCCATGAGCGGCGCGCCCGGCGCTAGGCCGAGGCGCCCGGCGCGCCCGCGGTGGCGCCGTGCAGCTCGAGCTCGTCGGCGCGCGCCTCGAGCGCGGCGATCACGAACGCGACGTGCGCGTCGAAGTCCACGCCGAGCTCCTCCGCCCCCGCGCGGACCTCGTCGCGGTTGACCGCCGCCGCGAAGCTCGGCGTCTTGAGCTTCTTCTTGACGGACTTCGGCGTCATGCCGTGGATGCCCTCGGGCCGCACGTAGGCGCAGGCCAGGACGAAGCCGCTGAGCTCGTCCACGGCGAACAGCGCGTGCTCCATCGGCGTCCGCCGCTCGACGCCGAGGTACGACGCGTGCGAGGCGATCGCGCGCACGACCTCGGGCGGGTAGCCGAGGCGCTCGAGCTCGGCCATCGCGTAGCGCGGGTGGCCGGTCTCCAGCTCGGGATGGCGCTCGTAGTCGAGGTCGTGCAGCAGGCCGGTGACGCCCCACAGCTCCACGTCCTCGCCGCGCTGCTCGGCGGCCGCCCGCATCGACGCCTCGACGGCCAGGCAGTGGCGGCGCAGGGAGGCCGATCGCACCCACTCGCAGAGCAGGGACCAGGCCTCGGCGCGCGAAGGAGACGAGGACATGGCTGGTACCCTAGCCCAGCGCCGCGAGCAGCCTCCCGCCCCCGATCCGCCCCCGGCGCCCGCGCTCATGGAGAAGTTCGTCATCGACGGCGGCGCCTCGCTGTCCGGCACGGTCACGCCGGCCGGCAACAAGAACGCCGCCCTGCCCATCCTCGCGGCCTCGGTCCTGACCACCGAGGAGATCCTCGTGCGCAACGTGCCGCGGATCCGCGACGTCGCGGCGATGCTCGAGCTGCTCGAGGCGCTCGGCGTCAGCGTGGAGTGGCGCGGCGAGAACGAGGTCGCGCTGTGCGGCGCCGGCGTCACCGCCGACGCGGTCGTCGACCAGGTCATCGCCGAGCGCATCCGCGCGTCGTTCCTGATCGCCGGCCCGCTGCTGGCGCGCTTCGGGCGCGCCGTGATGCCGCCGCCGGGCGGGGACGTGATCGGCCGCCGGCGGCTGGACCCGCACCTCGACGCGTTCCGCGCGCTCGGCGCGCGGGAGCGCTTCGAGCGCGGCGACGTCGTGATCGAGGCGGGGCGCGGGCCGGGCACGCGCCTGCAGGCCGGCGAGGTCTTCATGGACGAGGCGTCGGTCATGGCCACCGAGAACGCGCTGATGGCCGCGGCCCTGACCCCCGGCGAGACGTCGATCGGCAACGCCGCCTGCGAGCCGCACGTGCAGGACCTCGCGCGGATGCTCGTCAAGATGGGCGCCCGCATCATCGGCATCGGCTCCAACGTCATGCGCATCACGGGCGCCGACGAGCTCGGCGGCTGCACCCACGACGTCGGCCCCGATCACATCGAGATCGGCTCGTTCATGGCGATCGCCGGCGTCACCGGCGGCGAGCTGCGCATCAAGGACACCGAGCCCGGCGACCTGCGGATGATCCGCCTGGTCTTCCAGCGCCTGGGCCTGCAGTCGGAGTTCGACGGGCTGGACATCGTGGTCCCGGGCGGCCAGAAGCTCGTCGCGGCGCGCGACCTGGGCGGCCAGGTGGGCAAGATCCAGGACGGCCCGTGGCCCGCGTTCCCCGCCGACCTCACCAGCATCGCCGTCGCCCTGGCCACGCAGAGCGAGGGGCAGGTGCTGATCCACGAGTGGATGTTCGAGTCGCGCCTGTTCTTCTGCGACAAGCTGGTGTCGATGGGCGCCAACATCCTGATCGCCGACCCGCACCGCGCGCTGGTGATGGGCCCGACGCCGCTGCGCGGGGCCCCGGTGTC
>JAICJK010000068.1 GCA_025928415.1 Solirubrobacteraceae bacterium
GCGTGCGCTACGCCTCCTCGCAGCCGTGGCCGTTCCCGGCCTCGCTGATGCTCGGCTTCGAGGCCGCCTACGCCGGCGGCGACGCGAGCCCGCTGGACGGCGAGCTCGAGGACGTCGCCTGGTTCAGCCGCGACGAGGTGGCCGCCGCGGCCCGCGGGGACGCCGCCACCCGCCTGCTGCTGCCGCCGCCGCTGGCGATCGCGCGTCGGCTGGTCGACCGCTGGATAGGGTCCTGAGCATGCCCAGACTGACGCGCGTCAGAGCCGTCCCCTGGATGATCGTGCTGCAGGCCAGCATGGCCGCGGGCTCGCACTGGCGCAACCTGAACGCCGAGGAGCGCACGCGCCTGAAGCACCTGATCGTGCTCTCCAGGGGGCGCCCCGGGAACCTGTCCCCCAAGGAGCGCAGCGAGGCCCGCGACCTCGCCGCCAAGCTCGACCTCACGGGCCTGGCCCGCGACCTGTCGCCGATCGGCGGCCGCCGGCATCGGCGCCGCCCGTAGGATCAGCCCCAGATGGCCCTGCAGGACCGCACCCGCTTCGAGCCCGCCGAGGTCGAGCCGCGCATCATCGAGCGCTGGCTGGCCTCCGGCCTGTTCCACCCCGACCCCGAGGACCCCACGCCGGGCTGGTCGGTCGCGATCCCGCCGCCGAACGTCACCGGCGCCCTGCACATGGGCCACGCGCTCAACGGCTCGGTCCAGGACGCGCTCGTGCGCCGCCACCGGATGCAGGGCGAGCGCACGAAGTGGATCCTCGGCACCGACCACGCGGGCATCGCCACGCAGACGCAGGTCGAGAAGCTGCTGGCCTCGGAGGGGACCAGCCGCGAGGCGCTCGGCCGCGAGGCGTTCATCGCGCGGACCTGGGCCTGGCGCGAGCGGTACGGCGGCACGATCATCGGCCAGCTCGAGCGCCTCGGCGCCTCCTGCGACTACGCCTCCGAGCGCTTCACGCTCGACGACGGCTACGTGCGCGCCGTGCTCGAGGTCTTCACGCGGCTGTACGACAAGGGCCTGATCTACCGCGACAACTACATGGTCAACTGGGACCCGGGCAGCCACTCGGCGATCAGCGACCTGGAGGTCGAGGAGCGCGAGGTCGACGACCACCTGTACGCGATCGCCTACCCGCTCGCCGGCGGCTCGGGCGAGGTCGTCGTCGCCACCGTGCGGCCCGAGACGATGCTGGCCGACACCGCGATCGCCGTGCACCCCGACGACGAGCGCCACGCCCACCTCGTCGGCCGGACGGCCGTCCTGCCGCTCGTCGGCCGCGAGCTGCCGATCATCGCCGACGCCTACGTCAAGCCCGACTTCGGCACGGGCTGCCTGAAGATCACCCCCGGCCACGACCCCAACGACTTCGAGATCGGCCGCCGCCACGAGCTGCCGGAGATCAGCGTCATCGGCGAGGACGGCCGCATGACCGAGGCGGCCGGGCCGAGCTACGCCGGGCTCGGGGTCCTGGACGCCCGCGAGCGCGTCGTGGCCGATCTCGGCGACGCGGTGCGTTCCGTGGAGGCCTACCGGCACACGGTCCCGTTCTCGCACCGGTCCGGCGAGCGCATCGAGCCGCTCATCTCGCTGCAGTGGTTCATGGCCATGCACGAGCTCGCCCGGCCCGCGCTGGACGCCGTGCGCGACGGCCGCCTGCGGATCCACCCGGCCAGCGAGCGGCGCCGCTACGAGCGCTGGCTGCAGGAGATCCGCCCGTGGTGCATCTCGCGCCAGCTCTGGTGGGGCCACCAGATCCCGGTCTTCTACCGCGGCGACGAGGTCCACGTCGGCACCCGGGCGCCGGACGGCGAGGGCTGGACGCAGGACCCCGACGTCCTGGACACCTGGTTCTCCTCGGCGCTGTGGCCGTTCGCCACGCTGGGCTGGCCGCAGGACACCGCCGAGCTGCGCGCCTTCTACCCGACCGCGGTGCTCTCCACGGCGCGCGACATCCTGTTCCTGTGGGTCGCGCGCATGGTGATGATGGGCCTCGAGTTCACCGGCGACGTGCCGTTCCGCGACGTCTACGTGCACTCGGTCATCCAGGCGCCGGACGGCCGGCGGATGAGCAAGTCGCTGGGGACGGGCATCGACCCGCTGGAGGAGATCGAGCGCCACGGGGCCGACGCCGTGCGCTTCGGGCTGCTGGCGATGTCCTCCACCCAGGACGTCAAGTACAGCCCCGAGAAGGTCGCCCAGGGCCAGGCGCTGGCCAACAAGCTGTTCAACGCCTCGCGCTTCGTGCTCGGCAAGGTGCCGGAGGGGACGCGGCCCGCGCCGCGGCCGGCCGCCGTCGAGGACCGCTGGATCCTGTCGCGCCTGCAGGCCATCAAGGCCGACACGGCGGCCCGCTTCGCGGCCTTCGACTTCTCCAAGCTCGCCTTCGGGCTCTACGACTTCGTCTACCGCGAGCTGTGCGACTGGTACCTGGAGCTCATCAAGCACCGGGAGGTCGACGAGGACCTCGGCGCCACGCTGCTGCACGTCCTGCGCGAGACGCTCGCGCTCGCGCACCCGGTGATCCCGTTCGTCACCGAGGAGCTGTGGGAGCACGCGGGCGGCGGCGAGGGCGAGCACGGGCTGCTGGCCGGCGCCCGCATGCCCGCCGTCGACGACGCGCTGCGCGACCCGGCGGCCGAGGCGGCGATCGAGGCCGTGATCGGCGCCGTCACGACCGTGCGGGGCTGGCGCAACGATGCCCAGGTCAAGCCCGGCGCCTTCCTGCGCGCGCGGCTCAACGCCGCGGGCTACGAGCAGACCGCCGGCCTGGTCGCGCGCCTGGCGCGCCTCGACCTGTCGGCCAACGGCGGCGACCCGGCCGCCACGGTGGCCGTCCCCGGCGGGACTGTCGAGGTCCTGGCCTCGGGCGACTTCGACCCCGCCGAGGCGCAGCAGCGCCTCGAGCAGCAGCGCGCGGACCTGCGGCGGGAGATCGCCCGCGCCGAGGGCAAGCTGGGCAACCAGGGCTTCGTCGCCAAGGCCCCGCCGGACGTGGTGGCCGCCGAGCGCGAGAAGCTCGCCCGCCTGCGGGCCGACCTGGAGGCGCTGTGAGCAGCCCGGGCCGCCCGATGACCGCGAGCGAGGCCGAGGCCTACCTGCTCTCGCTCGAGCTGTTCGGCATGCGCTTCGGCCTGGACCGGATGCGCCGGCTGACCACCGTGCTCGGCTCGCCGCAGGCCTCGTTCGGCTCGATCCACGTCGTCGGCTCCAACGGCAAGTCCTCGACCGCGCGCCTGACCGCCGCGATCCTGCGCCGCCACGGCCTGCGCACCGGCACCTACCTGTCCCCGCACCTGGTCGCCTTCACCGAGCGCGTGCGCGTCGACGACGCCGACGTGACGCCCGAGGCGTTCGCCGCGGCGGTCGAGCGCGCGCGGACCGCGGCCGCCAAGGTCGACCGCACGCTGGAGGGCGACGACCACGTCACGCAGTTCGAGGCGCTGACCGCCGCGGCCTTCGACCTGCTCGCGCGCGCCGGGGTCGACGTGGCGATCGTCGAGGCCGGCCTGGGCGGCCGCTTCGACGCGACGAACGTCATCCCGAGCAGCGTGACGGTGCTGACCAACGTGGGCCTCGAGCACACCCGCTGGCTGGGGCCGACGATCACCGACATCGCGCGCGAGAAGGTCGACGTCCTGCGCCCGGGCTCGGCGCTCGTCCTCGGGGGCTGGCTGCACCCCGACGCCCGCGCCGTGGCCGACGCCGTGGCCGCCGAGCGCGGCGCCCGGCTGATCGTCGCGCAGCCGGCGCCCGACGTCGCGCTGCTGGCCCGCGGCACCTTCCAGCGCGAGAACTTCGCGCTGGCCCGCGCCGCGGCCGAGGCCTACCGCGGCGCCGCGCTGGAGCCGGAGGCGGTCCGCGCCGCCGCGGCGTCGACGCTGGTCCCCGGCCGCTTCCAGCGCCTGGACCCCGATCCGGGCTCCGCGCCGGCCGGGCCCTCGGCGGAGGTCATCATCGACGGCGCCCACAACCCGGCGGGCATGGCCGCGCTGGCCGACAGCCTGCGCGCCGAGCTCGCCGGCCGGCCGCTGGTCGCCGTCGTCTCGGTGCTCGACGACAAGGACGCCGCCGCGATGCTGCGCGAGCTGCTGCCGCTGTGCAGCGCGGTGATCTGCACCGGCAACGCGAGCCCGCGCGCGCTCTCGCCGGGCACGCTGCGCTCGCTCGCCGGCCAGGTGGGCTCCCTGCCCGAGGACCGCGTCCTGCTCGAGCGCGATCCCAAGCGGGCGCTCGCGCGCGCGCGGGAGCTCGCCGGCCCGGGCGGCGTCGCGCTCGCGACCGGGTCGCTGTACCTGCTCGCCGACCTCCTGCGCCCGGCGGCCGCCCGGCGCGCGTCCGCGCTGTGAACCAGGACGGCCCCTCCGTCGCGTCGATGATCGCCCTGGTGGCGGTCGTCGTCGCGGTCGTCATCCTCGTGTTCTTCGGCCTCGGCTACGGCTTCGGGCGGCTGTTCCTGTAGCGCGCTGGGTAGGCAGGGACCGGCCGCGGCGCGCCGAACACTGTCTAGGCTTCCGAGCACGCACATGACCGTCCCCTTCGCGATCTTCGGGATCAACTCCAGCGGCCTGAACACGGCCATCAAGCTGGTGGTCCTCTTCCTCGTCGTCATCTGGCTCGCGCTCGTGTACTACAGCTACGCCGACGCGCGCCGCCGCATGGCCGATCCGATCCTCGTCGGCTGCGCGACCGCGGCGAGCCTGTTCTTCCCGTTCGTCGGGACGGTCGTCTACACGATCGTGCGCCCGCCGGAGTTCCTGGAGGACCAGCGGGAGCGCGAGCTCGAGATCCGCGCCGCCGAGGCGCGGATCAACACGCTCGAGTACCACCTGTGCCCGCACTGCGACTACGTCGTCGAGAAGGACTTCGTGCGCTGCCCGTCGTGCCTGCGCAAGCTGCGCGACCCGTGCCTGCACTGCGCCCGCCCGCTGGACCCCGAGTGGAAGATCTGCCCCTACTGCGAGCACGAGATCCCCGGCGTGACCCCGCAGCCGCGCCGCCGCCGCCGCACCCGCGAGGCCGACGAGGAGCCGGTCGCCTCGGAGTAGGAACTAGGGTGCCGCCGCATGGAACGCACCCTCATCCTCGTCAAGCCCGACGCCTTCGGCCGGGGCCTCACCGGCGAGATCATCGCCCGCTTCGAGCGCAAGGGCCTGAAGATCGCCGCGCTCAAGCACCTCGTCACCCCGCGCGCGACCGCCGAGACGCACTACGCCGAGCACGCCGAGCGGCCGTTCTTCGGCGAGCTCGTGGACTTCATCACCGGCGGGCCGCTCGTGGCCCTCGTCCTCGAGGGCCAGGACGCCGTGAAGGCCGCCCGTCAGGTCATCGGCGCCACGAACCCGCTGGAGGCCGCCCCGGGCTCGATCCGCGGCGACCTCGCGATCGAGGTGGGGCAGAACATGGTCCACGGCTCGGACTCCCCGGAGTCGGCCGAGCGGGAGATCGGGCTCTGGTTCGGGGACCGCTGAGCCCGCGCCTGGTCCTCGCGAGCGCGTCGCCCCAGCGGCGCGCGATCCTCGAGCAGCTCAGGGTCGACTTCACGGTGAGCCCTGCCGACGTCGACGAGCGCGCGGATGGCGATCCGCTCGAGACGGCGCGCGCCAACGCCGTCCTGAAGGCCGGGGCGGTCCCCGGGGAGCTCGTGCTCGGCGTCGACACCCTCGTCGCGCTGGACGGCGAGATCTTCGGCAAGCCGGAGGACGCCGCCGCGGCGCGGGCGACGCTCGCCCGCCTCGCGGGCCGCACGCACCAGGTCCACAGCGGGGTCGCGCTGCGCCGCGACGGCGCGCTGCGCGTCGCCGTGGCGACCACCGAGGTCAGCTTCGCGGCGGCGACCGGGGCCGAGCTGGACGCCTACGTCGCCACCGGCGAGTGGCGCGGGCGGGCCGGCGGATACGCCATCCAGGGGCGCGGCGCGCTGCTCGTCGAGGGCATCCGCGGGGACTACTTCAACGTCGTCGGGCTGCCCGTCGCGGCCCTCCGGGCGCTGTGGCCGCAGCTCGCGCAGGACGCCGTGCGAGCGCCGGTCGGCCACTAGGGCTCCGCTACACTGGCGGCCCCGCCTCCCGCCCCCGCAGACGTCCCACCCGCGCGGGTGGGCGGGCCTCTCTCCATGGGCTTCTTCAGTTACCTCACCGGTTTCGGTGGCCGCGACATGGCCGTCGACCTCGGCACGGCGAACACGCTCGTCTACGTGCGCGGGCGGGGGATCGTGCTGTCGGAGCCGTCGGTCGTCGCGATCGACTCCCGCACCGGCGAGGTCCATGCGGTGGGCATCGAGGCCAAGCGGATGCTGGGCCGGACGCCCGGCACGATCTCCGCGATCCGCCCGCTCAAGGACGGCGTCATCGCGGACTTCGACGTGACCGAGGAGATGCTGCGCCACTTCATCCAGAAGGTGCACCAGAACCGCTGGGCGCACCCGCGCGTCGTGGTCTGCGTGCCGTCCGGCGTGACCGGCGTCGAGAAGCGGGCGGTCGAGGAGGCGTGCCTGAGCGCCGGGGCCCGGACGGCCTACCTGATCGAGGAGCCGATGGCCGCCGCGATCGGCGCGGGCCTGCCGGTGGGGGAGCCGACCGGCTCGATGGTCGTCGACATCGGCGGCGGGACGAGCGAGGTCGCGGTGATCTCGCTGGGCGGCATCGTCGTCTCCCAGTCGATCCGCGTCGGCGGCGACGAGCTCGACGAGGCGATCATCAACTACGCCAAGCGCGAGTACAAGCTGCTCATCGGGCAGCAGACCGCCGAGGAGCTCAAGCTCGAGATCGGCTCCGCCTACCCCATGGAAGAGGAGGTGCAGGCCGAGATCCGCGGGCGCGACATGGTCTCCGGCCTGCCGAAGACCGTCGTGCTCACCAGCGAGGAGATCCGCCAGGCGCTCGAGGAGCCGCTGTCGCAGATCATCGACGCCGTCAAGGAGACGCTGGACCGCACGCCGCCCGAGCTCGCGTCGGACATCATGGACCGCGGGATCATGCTCGCGGGCGGCGGCTCGCTGCTGCAGGGCCTCGACGAGCGCCTGCGCGAGGAGACCCAGATGCCCGCGCACCTCGCCGAGTCGCCGCTGACCTGCGTCGCGGTGGGCTCCGGCCGCTCCCTCGAGGAGTTCGAGGTGATCCACCGCACGAACAAGAACTCTCGCAACCGGCGCCGCCGCTACAACTAGACCGGCGCGCCGTGACCTGCGATCCACCTTCGGGGTACCCCATCACGTGTACGACAAGACGGTCCGCAGACGACGGGCGGTGCTCGCACTGCTCGTCATCAGCTCCATCGTCCTCCTGACCGCCTCCTTCGGCGGATCGGGCGGTGTGAGCTCGGTCCAGCGGGGCGTCTTCGAGGTCATCTCGCCCATCCAGGACGGCGCGAGCCGCGCGCTCAAGCCGTTCCGCGACCTGTTCGGCTGGGTCGGGGACACGCTGGACGCCAAGGGCCAGAACGCCTCCCTGCGCTCCGAGCGCGATCGGCTGCGCCGCGAGCTGGCCGACGAGCAGCTCACGATGAGCGAGAACGCCCAGCTGCGCCGCCAGCTCGGCCTCAACCGCAAGCTGTCGCTCGACCAGCTCGACCCGGTCCAGGCGCGCGTGCAGGGCACGTCGACCAGCCTGTTCAGCCAGACGATCAACATCGACAAGGGGTCGGCGGACGGGCTGCGGACCGGCCAGCCGGTCATGACCGGCGCGGGCCTGGTCGGCAAGGTGTCGTTCGTCGCGTCCGGCGCGGGCAAGGTCACGCTGCTCACCGACTCGACCTTCCGCGTGTCGGCGCGCACGAGCACGGGCGTCACCGGCATCCTCAAGCCGGCCTCGGGCAACCCCGACGACCTCGTGATGGGCGGCCTCGCCGCGCGCGACCAGGTCACCAAGGGCGACATGGTCTCCACGCGCGGCACCGACCCGGCGGCCCGGGACCTCCCGTCGCTGTTCCCGCCCGGGATCCCGATCGGGACCGTCACCGGCGTCGACGACCCGGGCACCGACACCCAGCAGGTGCACGTCAAGCCGTTCGTGGACGTGCGCAGCCTGGACTTCGTGCAGGTCCTGCGCCGCACCGGGAGCGGCACGTGAGCCCCGGCACGGGCGGCCTGGTCCTGCGCCTCGTGGTGCTCGGCGTGGTGCTCAGCGTGCTGCAGATCGCCGCCGTCTCGCAGCTGACGATCTTCGGGGCCAACGCCGACCTGCTGCCGCTGGCGGTGGCCGCCGTCGGCCTGCTGTGCGGCTCGATGACCGGCGCGATCTTCGGCTTCGCCGTCGGGCTGTTCGTCGACACGGCGCTCGTGCAGACGATGGGGCTCTCCTCGCTGGTCTACGTCGTGGCCGGCTACGGCGCCGGGCGCCTGCGCGAGCTGCGCGACCCGCAGGCCGCGCTGGTGCCGATGGCGGTCGGTGCCGGCGCGACGGCGGTGGCCACCGTCGGCTACAGCGTCCTGCAGTTCCTGCTCGGGGTCGACGCCCCGATCAGCCTGCTGCTCCTGCGCCAGGTGCTCGTCACGATCATCGTCAACACGCTCGTCGCCTACCCCGTCTACGCGCTGACGCGCCGCGTCCTGCTCCCGGCGCTGCCCGACGACCCGCGGCGCCGGCGCCGCCGCGCCTACGCGACGGGCGGCCTGTCCCCGCTGAGCCGCTCATGATCGAGCCGGCCGGCGATCGCCGCGTCCCCATCTCCCCGGGCCTGGCCATGCGCGTCGCCGTCCTCGGCGTGATCGGCTTCGCGCTGTTCGCGATCATCTTCTTCCGCCTCTGGTACCTGCAGGTCCTCAGCGGCGACCAGTACCTCAAGCAGGCGCAGACCAACCAGGTGCGGCGCGAGCGCATCGAGGCCCCGCGCGGCTCGATCGTCGACCGCGACGGCAACGTGCTCGTCGAGAACCGCCTGTCCAACGTCGTCAAGCTCGACCCGGCCAAGCTGCCGGCGAGCGAGAAGGCCGCGGTGGCCACCTACGGCCAGCA
>JAICJK010000352.1 GCA_025928415.1 Solirubrobacteraceae bacterium
CGGCGAGTCGCTCGAGCACTACGTCAAGCGCCTGCGCGAGCTCGAGCAGATCGCCCAGCGCCACGAGGGCGTCGACAAGGTCTACGCGATGCAGGCCGGGCGCGAGGTCCGCGTGATCGTCGCGCCGGGCGCCATGGACGACGCGGACGCCGCGGTCCTCGCCCGCGCCGTGGCGCGCGAGATCGAGCAGGAGCTCGAGTACCCCGGGCAGATCAAGGTCACGGTGATCCGCGAGTCGCGGGCGGTGGAGTACGCGAAGTGAGCGCGCCGCCGGAATCCCCCCGGGCGGCCGCGGGCTACCCTTCGGCGCTGCCATGAAGCGCTACCACGTGACCACCTTCGGGTGCCAGATGAACGAGCACGACTCCGAGCGGATGAAGGGGATGCTCGAGGGGCTCGGCTACGCCGAGGCGCCCGAGCAGCGGGACGCCGACCTGATCCTCTTCAACACGTGCTCGATCCGCGAGTCGGCCGACTCGCGCTTCCTGGCCCACCTCGGCAGCGCGAAGAAGGTCAAGTCCCAGCGCCCGGATGTCGTCATCGGCGTCGGCGGATGCTGGGCGCAGTCGCTCAAGGAGGAGGTCTTCGCGCGGTTCCCGTTCGTCGACGTCGCCTTCGGGCCCGGCCAGATCCACCGGCTGGCCGAGTTCCTGTCCTCGGACTCGCTGACCGCGCAGGGCTACTTCGAGTTCGAGGGCTTCGCCGGCCACCTGCCGATGAAGCGCTCGCGCGAGCACCAGGCCTGGCTGCAGATCAGCGTCGGCTGCAACTGCAACTGCTCGTACTGCATCGTGCCGTCCACGCGCGGGCGCGAGGCCTCGCGCGCCTTCGAGGAGCTGGTCGCCGAGGCCGGGCGGCTGGCCGCCGCGGGGGTCCGGGAGGTGACGCTGCTCGGGCAGAACGTCAACGCCTACGGCCGGGACCTCCGGCCGCGCAGTAGCTCGTTCGCCGAACTGCTGCACGCGCTCGACGCCGTCGACGGCCTCGAGCGCATCCGCTACACGAGCCCGCATCCCAAGGACATGCGCGAGGACGTCATCCGCGCGCACGCGGAGCTGCCGAGCGTCTGCGAGCACATCCACCTGCCGCTGCAGTCCGGGTCCTCGGCCATCCTCAAGGCGATGCGCCGGACCTACGACCGGTCGCGCTACCTCGACCGCGTCGCGCTGATCCGCGAGCACGTGCCCGACTGCGCGCTGACGACGGACATCATCGTCGGCTTCCCGGGGGAGACCGAGGCCGACTTCGCCCAGACGCTCGAGGTCTGCGAGGAGGTCGGCTACGACGGGGCCTTCACCTTCGTCTTCTCGCCGCGCCGCGGGACGGCGGCCGCCGAGCTCACCGAGGGCCTGGTGCCGCACGAGGTCAAGGTCGAGCGCATGCAGCGCCTGGTCGAGGTCGTCCAGCGCCGCGCGCACGAGCGCGCCCAGCGGTTCGTCGGCCGGACGCTCGAGGTCCTCGTCGAAGGTCCCTCGCGGACCGATCCCACCCGCCTGCGCGGCCGCTCGCGCCACGGCAAGGCGGTGAACTTCGCCGGGCTGGCCGAGCCGGGGGAGCTCGTGATGGTCGACATCCGCGCCGCGACGTCGCAGACGCTGTCGGGCGAGGAGTCGCTCGTCGCGCGGGCCGTGGGCGGCTGAGCCGCCCCGTCGGGCGTGCCGTAGGCGGCTGAGCCCAAGTCCACCGATCTCGCGGTTGCTTCCGTCCGGCGGCGGTGCGAACATGTGTTCGTGCGCTGGGACAACCTGAAGATCGAGGCCGAGGAGGGCACGCGGCTGCCGGGCTACCGCGACCCGGCCGTCGTGCGGCGCTTCGACGCGCCGGAGGCACTGGACGTCCGCTTCTACGAGGTCCGCTCGAAGTCCGTGCTCAACCGCGTGCCCGAGGCGTCGGCGATGCCCTTCCGGTGGACGATCAACCCGTACCGCGGCTGCACGCACGCCTGCGTGTACTGCTTCGCGCGGCCGACGCACACCTACCTCGACATGGATGCGGGGCGCGACTTCGAGCGCGAGATCGTGGTGAAGGTCAACGCGCCCGAGGTGCTGCGGCGCGAGCTGGGGCGGCGATCGTGGTCGGGGGATCACGTTGCGATGGGCACCAACACGGACCCGTATCAGTGGGTCGAGTCCAAGTACCGGCTGATGCCCGGGATCTGGGCGGCGCTGCGGGACGCGGCCAACCCGTGCTCGGTGCTGACCAAGTCGCCGCTCGTGCTGCGCGACGTCGCCCTGCTGCAGGAGATCGCGGCGGTCACGTCGATCAGCGCCAACCTGTCCGTGCCGACGCTCGAGCCGAAGGCATGGCGGGCGACCGAGCCGCACACGCCGCACCCGCGCGCGCGGCTGGAGGCGGTGGCCGAGCTCAACCGCGCGGGCATCCCGACCGGCGTGCTCGTGGCGCCCCTGATGCCGGGTATCAACGACGACCCGCGGCAGGTCGAGGCGATCCTGGAGGCCGCGGGGGAGGCGGGGGCGACGGGGATCGGCGGCATCGCCTTGCACCTGCGCGGCGAGGTCCGCGGCGTCTTCATGGAGTGGCTGCGGTCCTACCGGCCGGACCTCGTCGAGCACTACGAGCAGCTCTACCGGCGCGGCGCCTACGCGCCGCCCGAGGAGCGCCGGCGCCTCAGCCGCCTCCTGCAGGCGAGCGACCGAACGCGGCCGATGCCCTTCTCGCGCGACCCGGCGTGGAGCTCCCCGAATCCGGGCGGCGCTCGCGAGGGCCGCCGGGCCGGCCGCGCGGACCCCGGCCGCAGAGTCAACCGCCGACCGCCGCCGGGCCCCGCCACCGGCCATCCATCCCCGCCGCGTCGCGGCCCTCGGGAGGCGGCGCAGACGTCGCTGTTCTGAGCATGCGCCGAAGGCGGGCTAGCGCTTGTCCGCCTGCCCCGCGCCCATCTGCTCGGCGATCGCCTCGCCGCCGAGGCGGCGCGTCACCCGAGCGCTGATTTCCGGGGCGAGGCCGGCGAAGGTCGCGCCGAGGCGCATGCCGACCGGGGCCACGTCGACCTCGCCGCGGTTGTGCGCGATCGCGTCGGCGACGGCCTCGGCCACCTGCTCGGGCTTGCTCGTGCCGACGCCCTTGGGCAGCGTCACCTTGGCGTCGGCGAACATCCCGGCGTCCGAGATGAACCCGGGGAAGACGACGGAGACCCCGACGCCCGCGCTGCGCAGGTCCCCTCGGAGGCCCTGGCCGAAGCCGCGCAGCCCGAACTTCGTCGCGCTGTAGACCGCGCTGCCGGCCTGCGAGCTCTTGCCCGAGAGCGACGAGATGAACAGCAGGTGGCCGCTGCCGCGCGCCGTCATGCCCTCCGACAGCAGCCGGGCGAGGATCATCGGCGCGCGCAGGTTCACGGCCAGCGCGCGATCGATCTCCTCGACGCTGAACGAGAGGACCGAGCCGGAGGCCGGCAGCGCGGCGTTGGCGACCAGGGCGTCGACGTCCGCGCACTCGGCGGCGAGCCGCTCGACGGCGTCGGCGTCGGCGAGGTCGACCGCCAGCGAGCGTGCGCCGAGCTCGCCGGCCAGCGGCTCGAGCACCTCGGTGCGGCGTCCGGTCAGGACGAGCCGCGCGCCCGCCGCGTGGAGGCGCCGGGCGATCGCGTGGCCGATCCCGCCCGTGGCGCCGGTGAGCAGGACGGTGCGGCCGTTGAGGTCCATGGCGCGATCATGCCGGACGCGAGCGCGCGCGTGGGAGCGAGCGCGAGAGCGGCACGTGCGAGCGA
>JAICJK010000212.1 GCA_025928415.1 Solirubrobacteraceae bacterium
CGACCTCGCCGCCGCGAGCCTGGCGGACCTCCCGGCGTTCGCCGTCGACTGCGGCGGGGACCTGCGGATCGGCGGCACCGCCGGCCGGCCGCGCCGCGTCCTGGTCGCCGGCCCGGGGAGCGGGGCGCCGCTCCACGAGCTCGAGGTGGCCGACGGCGCCGTGGCGACCAGCGGCGTCACCCGCAGCGCCTGGCCGGGACCCGACGGGCGGCCCCGGCATCACCTCATCGACCCGGCCACCGGCGAGCCCGCCCACACCGGGGTCCTGCAGGCGACGGCGCTCGCGCCGACCGCCCTGGAGGCCGAGGTCCGCGCCAAGGCGGCCGTGCTGGCCGGCCCGGAGCGGGCGCCGGGCCACGTCGTCCACGGCGGCGTGCTGGTCTTCCGTGAAGGTGGTCCGCTGGTCCTCGCGGCATGACTCGCGCAACGCGCTCGCCCGCCGGGCGCGAGCTCGCCCAAGGGGCTCGCTCGCACGCGCCGGGCTCGGGCCGCGGTCCGGCCGCCCTCAGGCGGCCGTGCGGAACCGGGCGACGAGCCCGGCGAGCTCCTCGGCCTGGCGCGCGAGCTCCTGCGCGCCGGCCGCGACCTCCTGGGTGGAGGCGCTCGTCTGCTGCGTGGAGGCCGAGACCTGCTCGGTCGAGGCGCTGGTCTGCTCGGCGATCGAGGCGACGTCGGCGATGCCGGAGCCCACGGCGTCGGCGGTCCCGGCCAGGCGGTCGGCGGCCTCGGCGATCTCCTGCACGCGCGCGGTCACGTCGGACACGCTGCCCTCGATCGAGGCGAAGGACTCGCGGGCGCGCTCGACCGTGGCCGTGCCGGCCTGCGTGCGCTCGGCCGCGGCGTCGACGATGCCGATCGCGCGGGTCGTCTCGGCCTGGATGGCCCGGACGAGCTCGGCGATCGAGCCGGCGGCGTCCTGCGACTCCTCGGCGAGCTTGCGCACCTCGTCGGCGACGACGGCGAAGCCGCGGCCCTGCTCGCCGGCGCGCGCCGCCTCGATGGCTGCGTTGAGGGCCAGCAGGTTGGTCTGCTCGGCGATCCCGCCGATGGTCTCCACGATCCCGCCGATCTGGTCGGACGTGGCGCCCAGCTCGCGGATCACCGCGGTGGCCTCGGCGGAGGACTCGCGGACCGCGGCCATCGCGGCGGTCGCCTCGGCGACCGTCGCGGCGCCCTCGCGGGCCAGCTCGCGGGCATCGCCGGCCGCGGCCGCGGTCTCGCGGGCCGTGCGGGCGGAGGAGGCGGTGACGCCGGTGAGCTCCTCGGTCCTGCGGCGCGCCTCGTCGGCGGTCTGCACCTGGCGCTCGGCGCCCTGCGCGACATCGCCGATCGCGTGGGCGATCTCGCCCACCGCGCGGCCGGTCTCGTCGGAGGAGGAGGCGATCTCGCCCGCGGAGGCGCTGACGCTGCCCGCGGTGCCGGCGATCGACACGATCATCTCGCCGAGCGCGCGGCGCGCCTGCTCGTAGGCGTCGACGGAGGCGACGGCGTCCTGGGCGATCGCGTCGACCGCGAGGGCCGCCTGGCCGATCTCGTCGCGGCCGGCCGCGCCGATCCCGGGGACCTCGGCCTGCACGGGCTGGGTCAGGTCGCCGTCGGCGAAGGCGGCCAGGCCGGCGCGCAGCGGCTCGGTGGCCTGCTCGCGGACGGCGGAGAGCTGCGCGACCATGCCCCGGATGCGGCGGCGCAGGTCGCGCGTCACGCCGGCGGCGATCGCCGCGGCGAGGAGGATCGCGATGGCGGCGACGATGAGCATCCAGCGGCGGACCGAGCCGACGGTGGCGGTGAAGCTCGCGGCGTCGCCGGTCTGCTCGGCGCGGGCGACCGCGCCGACGTGCTCGAGGGCGCCGGCCACGGCGTCGGCGGCCTCGTCGCCGGCGGAGGCCAGCAGCGCCGCGGCGCGGGCGTCGTCGCCGGCGCGCTGGGCGGTCAGGATGCGCCCGTCGACGGCGTTGAAGGCGGCGTAGCGCGCCCGCACGGCCTTGACGGCGCTGCGTGCGGCGGGAGTGACGGCGACCTTGTCGAGCGCGCCGAGGCTCTGCTCGAAGGCGCCGCGGTCGTCCTCGAAGTCGCCGCGGGCCTTCCGGCCGACGAGGACCCACTTGGCCTGCGCGTAGTGCGCGTCGGAGAACGCGGACTGGGCGGCGCCGGCGGCCGACACCAGCGGGACGATGTGGCGCGTGGTGTCGCGCTGGTGGGCGTGGAGGCTGCCGATGCCGCTCAGGGCGACGGCGACCGCGACCACGAGAAGCGCGACGATGACCCCGAAGCCCGCGAAGAGCTTGGCGGCGATGCTGCGATGGAGGACCACGGGTACGGCTCCCGGACTGGAGGGGAAGAGGAGGGCGCGCCGCCCCCGCGAATCGAGAGAGAGCGGCCGTCCCCCGTCATCGGGTGGCCCGCCCGCGGATGAACCACATGAGCGTCTTCTCATGCGGCCCGCGCCGGCCGGCGGGCCCGGCCTCCTACTGCACGGCTTCGGCCTGCTCCTCGACGGCCTGCCCGGTCGCGCCGTCGCCCGCCTTGGCGAAGCGCCTGGCCGCCGGCTCGGCGTGCTCGGGCATCATCGGCCCGTCGCCCGCCGGGTCGAGGATGTCCTGCTCGAAGAAGGCGTAGCGGCCGCCGAGCAGCTGCTGGGCGGTCGCGTACTGCGTCGTGTCGTCGTTGGCCCACAGCGCCCGGAAGAGCTGATCGGCGCGGCGGCGGGCCTGCTTGGCGAACAGGTCGGCGAGCTCGTAGGCCTCGGCGGCGTGCGCGGGGTCGCGGCCCGCCAGCGTGGAGGCGTACACGCAGGCGCACGAGATCGCGTACAGCTCGGCGCCGATGTCGACGATCCGGCCGAGCTCGTGGCCCTTCTGCTCGAGCTTGGCCTGATAGCGCCCCATCGCGTAGAAGGTCGAGCGCGCGAGCTTGCGCGCGGCCCGCTCGACGTAGCGCATGTGCCCGGCGACCGGCCCGAACTCGGGGTAGGAGCCGCGCTTCTGGCCCTCGCCGGTCACCAGGGTCGGGAACCACTTCGCGTAGAACCCGGCCGCCTTGACGGCGTCGCGCGCCTTGTCGGCCAGGGCGGTCTCGGGGTCGAGCACGCCGCCCGCGGCCTGGAGATGCTGGTCGACGGCCTCGCGCGCGATCAGCAGGTGCATGATCTCCGTGGAGCCTTCGAAGATGCGGTTGATGCGCATGTCGCGCAGGAGCTGCTCGGCGGGGACGGGCTTCTCCCCGCGCGCCTTGAGCGACGCGGCGGTCTCGTAGCCGCGGCCGCCGCGGACCTGGATCATCGTGTCCACGGCCTGCCAGCCCATCTCGGAGCAGTAGAGCTTGGCGATCGCCGCCTCGATGCGGAAGTCGTTGCGCTTGTCGTCGGCCAGGCGGCTGGAGACGTCGACGACGGCCTCCAGGCCGAACGCCGTCCCGGCGAGGAAGGCCAGGTGCTGGGCGACCGGGTCGTGCCGGCCGACGGGCTGCCCCCACTGGCGCCGCTCGCCGGCCCACTCCCGGGCGATCTTCAGCGAGTGCTTCGCCGAGGCGGCGGCGATCGCGGGCAGCGACAGGCGGCCGGTGTTGAGCGTCGCCAGCGCGATCTTCAGGCCCTTGCCGACGCCGCCGACCACCGCCTCGTTGGGGACCAGGACGTCGTCGAAGGTCGTCAGCGAGTTCTCGATGCCGCGCAGGCCCATGAACGCGTTGCGCGTCTGGACCGTGATGCCCTCGGCGTCGTAGGGGCAGATGAAGGCGGTGATCCCGCCCTTGCTCTCCGCGGTGGCGGGGACGACGGCCATGACGACCACGACGTCGGCGATCGCGCCGTTGGTGGCCCACAGCTTCGTGCCGGAGATGCGGTAGCCGGTGCCGTCCTCGGTCGGCGTCGCCGTCGCGCTCATGCGGGCGGGGTCCGAGCCGACGTCCGGCTCGGTCAGCAGGAAGGCGGAGATGTGCGTCCTGGCGACCTTGGGCAGCCACTCGCGCTTCTGCTCCTCGGAGCCGAACATGCGCAGCGGCTCGGGCAGCCCGATCGACTGGTGGGCGGACAGCAGCGTGGCCAGCGCCGAATGCCACGTGCCGGCGAGCGCCAGCGCGCGGTTGTAGTAGACCTGCGAGAGGCCGAGCCCGCCGTACTCCTCCGGGATCTTCATCCCCAGGGCGCCGAGCTCCTTCAGCCCGTCGATGACGTCGGCGGGGATCTTCGCGTCGCGCTCGATCTGCAGCGGGTCCACGCGCTCGGTCAGGAAGGCCCGCAGCCGGGACAGGAAGGCGTCGCCCTTGGCCGCGATCTCCGGCGGCGAGGCGGGCTGCGGGTGGATCAGATCGGGGCGGAAGCTGCCGAGGAACAGCTCCCGGCCGAACGACGGCTGCTTCCACTCGGTCTCGCGGCTGGCTTCGGCGACCTGCTTGGACTGCTCGTAGGAGGGGTTCGTGGCCATACAGGGGTTCTACCCGACCGCGGAGCCCGGCAGGCCTGCGCCCGCGCGGGCCTCGGCCGATCGGGGGTGGGGAGTCGCCGTGGGCGCGCCGGGTGGATGCCGGCCGCCATCAGCTCCTCAAGTCGCGCCCGTCCGGCGCGCCCCGGCCTTGTCGTCAGCGGACGCGCCGGACCGGCGGTGGGACCCACGCCCCGGACGTCGCCCGGGCCGCGGGCTCGAACAGCCGCAGGTACAGCGAGAACCGGCCGGACGGCGCGGGCAGCCAGTTGGAGCGCTGCGCGGGCGGCGGCGCGGCGTGCGAGATCCGGATGGTCAGGCCGCCGTCCGCGTCGCGCCGCAGCCCGGGCGAGCGGTCGCCGAGGGCGTAGCGGTCCAGCGGGTTGGCGTACAGCAGGATGCGCGCGTCGTAGAGCGTCAGCGACCAGAACGCCTTGACCGGCGGCGTCTGGCCCGGGCGGAAGCGGACGACGTAGCGGTGGCGGCCGTCCAGGCGGCGCCCGCGGTCGTCGGTGGTCGTGCTGGGGTAGATCGCCTGCACGGGGGTGTTGGCCGCCAGCGCGACGTCGGCGACGAACGCGCGCGAGGCGTAGTCGGTGGCGAAGTGGCCGGTGTCCTTCGGGAACAGCGTCCAGCCGTGCGCGGCGCGCCGCCCGGCGGCCATCCGCCGGCCCACCAGCCGGTCGAGCAGCTTCGCGCCGTCGCGGGCCGCGGCCTGCAGCGCGCGCCGCCGCGCGCCGGTGAGCTGCGTCCCCGGCGTGCGGCCCGCGCC
>JAICJK010000291.1 GCA_025928415.1 Solirubrobacteraceae bacterium
CGCGGCGGCCGCCGCCGGCGGTGCGCGCGAGGCCCCCGGCCGGCGACCGGCCGCGAGCACGGTCGCCCGCCGCCTGCCGCGCGCCCCGTCCGCCCGGCGCTCCGGGCCGCACCCCCGGCGCCGCCGGCTGCGCAGGGTCGTGCGCGGGACCGTGATCGCGCTCGTGATCGGCCTGCCGATCGCCTTCGGCGCCTTCATCGCCACGCGCAGCGTCTTCTTCGTCGGCGTCGACGGCCAGGGCTTCGTGACGCTCTACCGCGGCCTGCCCTACGACGGCCCGCTCGGCATCCGGCTCTACGGCGCGACGTACACCTCGGGCCAGCCGGCCGCCGCGCTGCCCCCGGCGGTCCGGCGGACGGTGGCCGAGCACGAGCTGCGCAGCCAGAAGGACGCCTCGGACCTGGTCAGCCAGATCGAGCAGGGGCGCCTGGCCGGGCAGGGCACGTGAGGGCCCGCACGTGAACGCCCGCAACCGCGAGCTCGTCGCGCTCGTCCCCGCGGCGCTGCTGCTGACGGCCGGCTTCGCGGCGATCTTCTTCTCGCGCGACGACCTGGTCGGCGGGCTCAGCGGCACCAACCAGGTCTCCGACGTCTCGGTGACCTACGGCGCCATCTTCCTCGGGCTGTGCGTCGCCGCGCATCTCGTGCTGCGCTTCACGCTGCCCCACGCAGACCCCTACCTGTTCCCGCTCGTGGCCCTGCTGGCCTGCTTCGGGCTCGTGGAGATCTACCGGATCGACGACGGCCTGGCGCGCCAGCAGGCGCAGTGGTTCGTCATCGGCCTGATCGCCTTCGCCGCGACGATCATCGTCCTGCGCGACTACCGCAAGCTCGAGCGCTACCGCTACACGATCGCCGCCGCCGGGATCTTCCTGCTGATCCTGCCGCGCGCGTTCGCGCCCACCAACGGCGCCTACCTGTCGATCCACGCCGGGTCGCTGTCGATCCAGCCGGCGGAGTTCTCGAAGATCGCGATCGTCGTCTTCCTGGCCAGCTACCTGCGCGACACGCGCCAGGTCCTGCTGCTCGGCGCGCGGCGGGTGCTCGGGGTCACGATCCCGCCGCTGAAGCACTTCGGGCCCCTGCTCGTCGTGTGGGGCTCGGCGATGGTCCTGCTCTTCCTGATCCAGGACATCGGCTCGTCGCTGATGTTCTACGGCGGCTTCCTGGCGCTGCTCTACGTGGCCACGAACCGGCTGTCGTTCCCGGTGATCGGCCTCGGGCTGTTCTCCGCGGGCGCTTGGGCGCTCTACCAGGTCCGCCCCACGATCCAGGACCGGGTCGCCGCGTGGCGCGACCCGTTCGACCCCGAGCAGTACGCCAAGGCGGTCGGCGGCAGCTACCAGCTCGCGCAGTCGCTGTACGCCCAGGCCGACGGCGGGCTGTTCGGCGTCGGCTTCGGCCAGTCCGTCCTGAAGCTCCCGGCCAAGGACTGCGCGTCGACGGTCAACTGCTCGCTGCTGCCCGCGCCGCACACCGACTTCATCTATGCGGTGATCACCAACGAGCTCGGCCTGGTCGGGGCGTGCGGCCTGCTCTGCGTGTACCTCCTCGTCGTCCAGCGCGGCTTCAAGATCGCCATGCTCGCGCGCGACGGGTTCTCCAAGCTGCTGGCCGTCGGGTTGACGAGCGTCTTCGCCCTGCAGGTCTTCGTCATCGTCGGCGGCGTCACCAAGCTCATCCCGCTGACCGGCGTGACGCTGCCGTTCGTCTCCTACGGCGGCTCGTCGATCGTCGCCAACTTCATGCTGCTGGCCCTGCTGCTGCTGGTCTCCGAGCGCGCGCGGCGGGAGGCCTGACGTGAACGACCCGATCCGCCGCGTCTTCGGCGTGTTCATGGTCATGCTGCTCGCGCTCGCGGCGTCCACGTCGTGGTGGACGATCGTGCGCGCCGACGACCTCAACCACCACCACGCCGACCAGAACACCCGCGCGCAGCTCCGCGGGCTGAAGGTCAGGCGCGGGGTCATCCGCGCCGACGACGGCACGATCCTGGCGCGGTCGGTGCGCACCCCGGAGGACATCTTCTCGCGCCGCTACCCCACCGGCCCGCTGTTCGGCCACGCCGTCGGCTACTCGTACACGACCGCCGGCCAGGCGGGCCTCGAGCAGTACTACGACGACGACCTGTCGGGCAGGCGCGGCGACGTCCAGACGCTCGTCGACCAGCTCCGCGGCCGCAGCACGGCGGGCGACCGGCTGCAGACGACGCTCGACCCGGCGGCGCAGCGCGTCGCGCTGGACCAGCTCGCCGGGCGCAAGGGCGCGGTGGTGGCCCTCGACCCGCGGACGGGGGCGATCAAGGCGATGGCCTCGGTCCCCGGCTTCGACCCGAACGCGGTCCGCGACCCCAAGGCGTTCCGGGCGCTGCAGCGCGACGACGCGAACTCCCCGCTGTTCAACCGCGTGACCCAGGCGGGCTACCCGCCCGGCTCGACGTTCAAGGTCGTCACGACGATCGCCGCGATCGACTCGGGCAAGTTCACCCCGCAGTCCCGCCTGGACGGCAAGAGCCCGCGGATCGTCTCCGGGACGCCGCTGAAGAACGACGGCGGCGAGTCGTTCGGCGTCATCGACCTCACGACCGCGCTGACCAAGTCGGTCAACACCGTCTTCGCGCAGGTCGCCGAGCAGGTCGGCGCGCCGACGATGAAGAGCTACATGGAGCGCCTGGGCTTCGACGCCAAGCCGCCGCTGGACTACCCGCGCAGCCAGATCGCCGCCTCGGGCCTGTTCCGGTCGAACGGCAAGCCCCTGTCGGTCACCAGCGGCCTGGTGGACCTGGGGCGCGTCGGCATCGGGCAGGAGCGCCTGCGCGTCACGCCGCTGCAGATGGCGATGGTCGCCGCGGCGGTGGCCAACCGCGGCAAGCTCATGAAGCCCCACTTCGGCGACCGCGTCGTGGACGCCGACGGCCGCACGGTGCGCACCATCTCCCCCGAGGTCATGTCCCAGGCCATGTCGGCCTCCACGGCGGACCAGGTCCGGGACATGATGGGCAAGGTCGTGCAGGAGGGGACGGGCACCGCCGCCGCGCTGCAGGGCATCTCCGTCGCGGGCAAGACGGGCACGGCGGAGATCGACATCGCCCGGAACATCACGCAGCCGTGGTTCATCGCGTTCGCGCCGATCGACCACCCGCGCATCGCGGTGGCCGCGACCGTCGAGCGCACGGCGGGCGGGTTCGGCGGCGTGGTCGCCGCGCCGATCGCCAAGGCCGTCATGGAGTCGCTGCTCGGTGGTTGACCGGCTCGAAGAGGGCGCGATCGTCGACGGCCGCTACCGCATCGCGGGCCGGCTGGGCTCCGGCGGCATGGCCGACGTCTACGCCGCCGAGGACCTCCAGCTCGGGCGCCGCGTGGCGCTCAAGCTGCTCTACCGGCGCTTCGCCGAGGACGCGGAGTTCGTCGAGCGCTTCCGGCGCGAGGCCTCGTCCGCCGCCGGGCTGCAGCACCCGAACGTCGTCTCGGTCTACGACCGCGGCGAGAGCGACGGGACCTCGTACATCGCGATGGAGCTCATCGACGGGCGCACCCTCAAGCAGCTCGCGCACGACCCCGCGCGGCCGGGCCCGCTGGAGCCCGAACGCGCGATCGACCTCATCGAGCAGGTCCTGCGCGCGGCGCGCTTCGCCCATCGCCGCGGGATCATCCACCGCGACCTCAAGCCCCAGAACGTGATCGTCGACGCGGAGGACCGCGCGAAGGTCACCGACTTCGGGATCGCCTGGGCGGGCGCGTCGGACATGACGCAGACCGGGTCGATCATGGGCACCGCGCAGTACCTGTCGCCCGAGCAGGCCCAGGGCCTCCCGGTCAGCGCGGCCTCGGACCTGTACTCGATCGGGATCATGCTCTACGAGCTGCTGACCGGCGCGATCCCGTTCGACGGCGAGAGCGCCGTGACGATCGCCCTCAAGCAGGTCTCCGAGCCCCCTGTCCCGCCGTCGGCGCTGCGCCCGGGGTTGTCCCCCGCGCTGGAGGGCGTCGTCCTGCGCGCGCTGGAGAAGGAGCCGGCGCGCCGCTTCGCCGACGCGGACGAGTTCATCAACGCGCTCGAGCATGCCCGCAGCGCGTTGCCCGCCGGGGTCCCGGCCGGCGGCGCGCAGGCGACGCCGACGCTCGCGACGCTCCCGACGAGCACGCTGCCGCCGGTCGCCCCGCCGCCCGCCGCGGCCTATCCCCCCTACGCGCCCGCCGCGGAGCCCGAGCCCGAC
>JAICJK010000220.1 GCA_025928415.1 Solirubrobacteraceae bacterium
CGCCGCGCGCGGCGCCGGCGGCGCCGCCCTCTCCCCCGCCGCCGGCCGCCGACGGGCTCCCGGTCCTCTCGATCCTCGGCGGCGTCCTGGCCGCCAGGCTGCGCGACCCCCGCGCCCTGGCCGGCGCGCTGGCCGCCGTCCTGCTCGTCCTGCGCCGCAGGCGGCGGCGACGCCGCTGAGCCCGGCCTCACCCCGCGGGGGCGGCGCGCTCCAGGGCGGGGATCGTGTGGAGCAGCAGGTCGCGGCACGCCGTGACCAGCAGCGCCTCGGTGGTCGCGCGCGTCTGCTCGCCGGCCAGCCAGGCGCGCGTGGCCTCGGCGGAGAACGTCGTGTAGCAGCGAAGCAGCGCGCGGGCGACGGGCGTGTCGCGCACGACGTCGCGGTTGGCGGTCAGCATGCGCTCGACGGTGTGCTCGCGGGCGGCGAGGACGAGCTCGCGGATCCCGGGGTCGGCGAGCGCCGTGCCGTGCCCGGCCACCGCGAGCCACGTCTCGCGGTTGGCCGCCACGACGTCCAGGCCGGCGGCGACGTTGCGCGCCAGGCGCTCGTCGAGCGGCGTCTCGGGGCCCGCCGTGCGGACGTCGGCCAGCGCCGCGCCGCCGTCGGCCACGACGGCCGCGAACACCTCGCGCGCGCCGCCGAAGTAGTGGTGCACCAGCGACCGCCCGACGCCCGCCGCCGCCGCGATCTCCGCCGTCGAGACGGTGGTGTACGAGCGCTCGGAGAACTGGCCCCGGGCAGCGTCGAGGATCTGGGCGCGCCGCTCGCCGGGCTGCATCCGCTGCCGGCGGGCGCCGGCGCCCGCGGGGATCATGTGGGCCATGCGGAGCATCCTATTGACTCTCGTTCCAACAACTGTTGTACTCGTGCCAATAAGCGATCCGCCGCCCGATCGCTGCCCGCCCCGCCGCCTCCAGGAGGCCCCTTGCCCCGCTGCGCCCCCGGTTCCCCGCCTCACGCCCCGCGCGCCACCCGCCGCGGCCTCGCGCCCGCGCTGTGCACGGCGGCGCTCGCCGCCGCGGCCATCGCCTGCGCCGGCCCCGGCACAGCGAACGCGGCGACCGCGGCGACCGCGGGAGGCAGGCTCGCGATCTCCCCCGCCCCCGGCACCCCGGACGCCTCGCCCAAGACGCAGATCAGCATCCTCGGCATCGCCCCGCGCCGCATCGCCTCGGTCCGCGTCACCGGCGCGACCACGGGCGCGCACCGCGGCCGTCTGCGCGCCTACTCGGGCAGGCGCGGCGCGAGCTTCATGCCCGCCGCGCCGTTCGCCGCGGGCGAGCGCGTCGACCTGCGGATCCGCTTCCACGGCCGCGCGGCGGTGCGCTCGTCGTTCACGATCGCGCGCCCCGGCGCCACCCTCCCGCTGCTCAACATCGACGTGCGCGACCAGAGCAAGCTCGAGCACTTCGTCACGGCCCCGGCCCTGGCCGCGCCGCGGATCACCGTGCACCGCAGCGCGCCCGGACTGCGGGGCAGCATCTTCCTCACCCCGCTGCCCTCGCCGGTGGTGCACCCGAACTCCAACAACGCCATCACGATCCACCCGGTCGGGCCCGGCGGGCCGATGATCGTCGACGGCCGCGGGAACCTCGTCTGGTTCAAGCAGCTCACGCCGCCGGACGTCGCGGCCAACCTCCGCGTCCAGACCTACCGCGGTCACAAGGTGCTCACCTGGTGGCAGGGAGGGGTCACCCCGTCCGCCTTCGGCCTCGGCGAGGGCGTGATCGCCGACCGGTCCTACCGGACGATCAAGACGGTACGGGCCGGCAACGGCTACCCGATGGACATCCACGAGCTCAGCCTCACGCCCGACGGCGACGCGCTGTTCACGATCTACTCGCCGGTCATGGTCCACCTCCCGGGCACGCCGGAAGGCAAGCTCTCGCCGCTGCTCGACGCGATCGTGCAGGAGGTCGACATCGCCACCGGGCTCGTCGTCTGGGAGTGGCACGGGCTCGGGCACATCCCGCTCGACGAGTCCTACGCCACGCCGGCCAACAGCAGCTCCTACGACGTGTTCCACTTCAACGCGATCCAGGCGCTGCCCGGCGGGCGCGTCCTGATCTCCGCCCGCGACACATGCGCGATCTACGAGGTCGACCGCGCCGGCGGACGCATCCTGTGGAAGCTCGGCGGCAAGGCGAGCACCTTCAAGCTCGGCCCCGGCGCCCGCTTCTGGTTCCAGCACGACGCCCAGATGCTGCCCGACGGGCACATCAGCATGTTCGACGACGAGGCCGGCCCGCCGCAGGTGGCGCCGTCATCGCGCGGGCTGGTCCTCGCGCTCGACCGCCACCGTCGCACCGCGAAGGTCGTGCGCAGCTACCAGCGCCCGCAGGACACCTCGGCGCAGAGCGAGGGCAGCACGCAGACGCTGCCGAACGGCAACGTGTTCCTCGGCTTCGGCGCCGAGCCGTTCTTCACCGAGCTGACGCCCGGCGGGCGGACGCTGTTCGACGCCAGCCTGCCCGACGGCGACGGGAGCTACCGGACCTACCGCTTCCCGTGGCGCGCGCGGCCGGCGACGCGGCCGGTGGTCGTCGCGCAGCGGACCGGGCCGTCGGCCGTGACCGTGCACGCGAGCTGGAACGGGGCGACGGACGTCGCCCGCTGGCAGGTCCTCGCGGGCCGCGGCGCGGGCTCGCTGAAGCCGGTCGCCGCCAAGCGGCGCCACGGCTTCGAGACGCGGATCGACGTGCGCAGCGCGGCGCGGGTGGTCGCGGTGCGGGCGCTCAGCGCGAGCGGGCGCGTCCTGGGCACGTCGCGCCCGCGGCCCGCCGGGGCGTCGCAGTGAGCGAGGCACGCGCCTCGCGGGGGCGCCTGTCGCCCGCCGACGCCCTGGCGCGCCGCGTCATCCCGCGCGCGGTGGTGGCGCTGTCCCAGCTCGACGGTGCCGCGCGGCTCGGCGCCGCGGCGCGCCGCCGCCTGCATCGCCCGGGCCGCGTGGAGCTGTACTTCGCCTTCGACGACCCGTGCAGCGCCGTGGCGGTCATCGACCTCGCCGGGCGCGTCGCCGGCCGCGACGTGGCGCTGCTCCCGCGACCGGTCGTCCGGCGCGGCATCGCCGGCGATCCGGCGGTCGAGCTCAAGCGCTCCTACGCCGTCGCCGACGCGCGGCGCCTGGCCGCCCGCTCGGGGCTCGCCCTGTCCCGCGACGTGCCGATCGCCCCCGGGGCGACGGCGTTCCTGGCCGAGTGGACGGCGTCCGCGCCGCCCGGCCCGGCGCTCGTGAGCTTCTGCGTGCAGGCGCTCGAGCGCCTGTGGCTGCGGACCGGCGGCCCGGTCGTCCCCGCCGACTACGCCCCCCTGTGGCGCGCCGCGCTCGGCGACCGGCCGGCGACGGCCGCCACCCGCGGCGTGCGGCGCAACGAGCGCCGGATGCGCCGCCGCGGCCCCTACGACACCCCGGCGGCCTGGGTGCACGGGCAGTGGTTCTTCGCGCACGACCGCCCGGCGCAGATCGCGCACCGCCTCGACCAGCTCGGCTGGACGGCCGCCTCATGACCGAGCGCCTCGAGCTCTTCTTCTCGTTCCGCAGTCCGTACTCCTACCTCGCGGGGCCGCGCGCGTTCGCCCTGCCCGAGCGCTTCGACGTGGACCTCGTGTTCCGCGGCGTCATCCCGATGGCGATGCGCGGCCAGTCGGTGCCGAAGGCCAAGCGCCTGCACACGCTGCGCGACGTCAAGCGCGAGGCGGTCCGGCTGGGCGTGCCGTTCGGGCGCATCCACGACCCGATCGGCGCGGGCGCCATGCGCTGCCTGCTCGTCGGCGAGCACGCGGTCGACGCGGGCCGCGAGCGGGAGTTCGTCCTCGCCGCCAGCCGCGGCATCTGGGCCGAGGCGATCGACGTGTCCCGGGACCCGGGCCTGCGGGAGGTCTGCGAGCGCGCCGGGCTGAGCTGGCCGGACTGCGCGGCCGCGCTGGAGGACTCCGCGCTGCTGGGGCGCGTGGAGGCCAACACCCGGGCCCTGGCGGGGCTCGGCCACTGGGGCGTGCCCGTCTTCGTGCTCGGCGACGAGCTGTTCTGGGGGCAGGACCGGATCGAGGACCTCGAGACCGCCCTGCGCGACGCCGGACTGGAGCGCCGATGACCGACGACCGCCCGCCGAACCTCGTCCTGCTGATCACCGACCAGCAGCGGGCCACCCAGCACTGGCCCGAGGACCCCGCGTGGCTCGACGCGCTGATGCCCAACGACGCCGAGCTGCGGCGCACCGGGATGAGCTTCACGCGGGCGTTCACCGCGACGGCGATGTGCTCGCCCAGCCGCGCGAGCATGCTGACCGGGACCTATCCGTCGCGCCACGGCGTGACGCTGACGATGACCGAGGGCGACCTGTTCCCGGACAAGGCGAACGTGCCCGACGTGCTCAGGACGGTCGCCGGGCTGGCGGCCAGCGGCGAGGTCGACCGCCGGCGCCTGGCCCGCGCGTTCGCCCGCGGCCTGCTGCGGATCGGGCCGCGCAGCGGGAACGAGCCCGAGCTGCCCGCGGGCATCGACACGCTCGCCACGCTGCTGCGCGAGCGCGGCTACCACGTCGCGCTGAAGGGCAAGTGGCACCTGTCCAAGCCGGTCGCCGGGCGCGAGTGGAGCGCCGCGGACCCGGCGCGGATAGAGCGCGACTACGGCTTCGCCGACTGGGAGGTGCCGGACGCCGGCGGCGACGCGAAGGCCGAGACGTTCGGCGGCGGCACCGCGGGCACGACGCACGAGGGCTGGGACGAGGACTACACGCGCCAGATGGAGGCGTGGCTCGCCCAGCCCGACCTGCCCGAGCCGTTCTGCCTGGTCTTCTCGCTGGTCAACCCGCACGACGTCCTCGGGCTGCCGTCCTCCTACGAGCGCGGCGGCTACGACGCCGCGGAGTTCGCCGATCTTCACGTCCCGCTGCCGCCGACGCTGGACGAGGACCTGCGCGAGAAGCCCGCGGTCCAGTCGCTGATGAAGCTCGGGCAGACCTCGTACATCGGCGCGCTGAACGGGCGCGCCGAGCAGCAGCGCTACGCGGACTTCTACGCGCACCTGCACCGGGTCGTGGACGCGAAGATCGGGCGGCTGCTCGC
>JAICJK010000072.1 GCA_025928415.1 Solirubrobacteraceae bacterium
AGCTCGGTGTAGGTGTGCGTGGTGAACAGGCGCGCGCCGAGCTCGAGGAGCCGGCGGCGCCGCTCGTCGACGTCCAGGCGCTGGAAGGCGGGCGTGGCCACGAGAGCGATCGTAGGGCCTGGGCGCGCGCCGGCGGCCGCGGGGCTGTCAGGCTACGCGCCGTGCGCGCCCGCCACGTCCTGCTCGCCGTCGCCGCCGGGCTTGCCCTCGCGGACGCCTCGATCGTCACGCTGGCCCTGCCGGAGCTGCTGTTCGACCTCAAGACGACGGTCGAGGGCGTCGCGGCCGTCATCGGGGTCTACACCGTGGTGCTGGCGGCCGCGCTGCTGCCCGCCGAGCGGCTCATGCGCCGCCTGGGCCCGGCGCGGCTGGGCGCGGCGGGGCTGCTGGTGTTCGGCGGCGCGTCGCTGGTGGCCGGGCTGGCCGGGACGCTCACGGTGCTGCTGCTCGCCCGCGCGGTGCAGGCCGCGGGCGGCGCCGCCGGCCTGGTGGCGGTCTTCACGCTGCTCGTCCACCGCGAGGGCGCCCAGCGCTCGGCGCGCGGGCTGTGGCTGGGCGCCGCGGTGCTCAGCGCCGCGGTCGGGCCCGCGCTGGGCGGCGCGCTGACCCAGGCCTTCTCGTGGCACGCGATCTTCCTCTTCCAGGCGCCGGTCGCCGCGCTGGCCGCCGCCGTCTGCTTCGGCACGGTGTGGACGCCGCCGGCCGCCGCGGCAGCGGCGGACGAGCCGGCGGACGAGCCGGCGCCGAGCTTCGAGGCCCCGCCGGCCGCCGCGCTCGCGCTGGTCTCGGCGGCGCTGACCGCGGTGCTGTTCCTGCTCGTGCTGCTGCTGGTCGCCGGCTGGGCGGTCACGCCGCTACGCGCTGCGCTGACGGTGACGATCGTGCCGGCGGGCGCGCTGGTCGGCTCGCGGCTCGGGGGCCCGGCCCGCGCGCGCGCCGCCGTCGGCTGCCTGCTCGTGGCCCTGGGGACGTTCGCGCTGGCCTTCCTGCCCGACCCGCACCTCGCGTGGACGTTCGCGCCGCAGGCGCTCGCCGGCCTGGGCATGGGGCTGGCCCTGCCGTCCCTCGGCGGCGAGCTGCTGCCCGAGCGCGACGCCCACGACGCCGCGCGGCTGCTGACCGTCCGCCACGTGGGCATCGCGGTGGCGCTCGCGATCCTCGCGCCGATCACGGCCAACCGGCTCGACAGCACCACGCGCGACGCCGAGCAGCGCGGCATCGGGCTCGTGCTCGACTCCAAGCTCGACCCCCTGGTCAAGCTGCGCATCGCCCCCAAGCTGCTGGACGGCGTCAACAGCGAGAGCCCGCGCGGCGGGCTGCGCACGGCCGCCGCCGCGCAGCGGGCGTCGGTCCCCGCCGCCGAGCGACCGGAGTACGACCGGCTGATCGCACGCCTCGACGACGCGGTGATCGTCGCGATCGGCGAGTCCTTCCTGCCCGCCTTCCTGATCACCGGACTGTTCGCCCTGCTCGCCGGCCTGGCCGTCGCGCTCGAGCGGCGCACGCGCGACCGGCGCACGCCGGCCTGGGGGCTGGCGATCCTGCTGGCGGGGGTCCTCGCGCTCGCCGGGCAGGCCGTCGCCTGGCAGCAGATCAAGCCCGCCAAGCACAAGCTCGCCGACCCCTGCCATCCCGGGCCGCCGCCCAGCGCGGGTGGCCCCACCGGCGTGCTGCAGGCCCAGCTGCTGAAGTTCGTGGACGCCGCGGCGTGCAAGTTCGGCTCCTCGCGCGAGGCGCTCGTGCTGGCGCTGCTCGACCCGTCGCAGACCAAGCGCTACGCCGAGCAGTACCACGTGGACCCGCGCGCGCTGGCGGGCCTGGTCCAGCTGCTGGGCAAGCTCGTCGGCTGACGGCCCCGCGCCGTCGCGCGCGGGGCCGAAATGGTGTGCCCAACCGAACCTCGGGCGCCGGGGGCCTTCGCTAGCTTGGTCGGCGATGAACGCCACCGAGGATGCCATCGCCGTCGAGGGCCTGCAGAAGTCCTACGGGTCCGTGCGCGCGCTGTGCGGCGTGGACTTCACCGCGCAGGCGGGGACCGTGCTCGGCCTGCTCGGCCCGAACGGCGCCGGCAAGACCACCGCCGTGCGGATCCTGACGACGCTGCTCAAGCCCGACGGCGGCCGCGCGCGCGTCGCCGGCCTCGACGTCACCAAGGACGCCGCGGCGCTGCGCGCCAGGATCGGCCTCGCCGGCCAGTACGCGGCGGTGGACGAGAACCTGACCGGCTTCGCGAACCTCGAGATGGTCGGCCGGCTGTACCACATGGGGCGCGCCGACGCGCGCGCCCGCGCCACCGAGCTGCTCGAGCGCTTCGAGCTCACCGACGCCGCCAAGCGCCCCGCCAAGACCTACTCGGGCGGCATGCGCCGGCGCCTCGACCTCGCCGCGGCGCTCATCTTCCGCCCGCCCGTGCTGTTCCTCGACGAGCCGACGACGGGGCTCGACCCGCGCAGCCGGCTGTCGATGTGGGAGATGATCGAGGCGCGCACCGCGGCCGGCACGACCGTCCTGCTCACGACCCAGTACCTCGACGAGGCCGACCGGCTCGCCGACCGCATCGTGGTCATCGACCACGGCAACGTCATCGCCGAGGGCACCTCGGACGAGCTCAAGGACCGCGTCGGCGGCGAGCGCCTGGAGGTCGAGCTCGAGGACGGCGGCGACGCCGAGCGGGCGATCGCCGCGCTGGCCGGGATGGCCGCCGAGCGGCCCGCGCTGGAGGACGGCGCCGTGCGCGCACCGGTCAACCAGCGCTCCGGCGCGATCGCCGAGGCGGTGCGCCGGCTCGACGCCGCGGACGTCGGCATCGAGGACATCCGGCTGCAGCGGCCCACCCTGGACGACGTGTTCGTCGCCCTCACCGGCCACGGGGCCGAGGTCGACCCCGACGGCGACGCCGCGCTCGACGAGGCGGTCGCATGAGCTCGCTCGCGCTCACGATCTCCGACACGCTGGTCCTGGCCCGGCGCAACCTGGCGCGGATCCCCAACCAGCCCGACCTGCTGATCGCCTACACGGTCCAGCCGGTCATGTTCGTGCTGCTGTTCGTCTACGTGTTCGGCGGCGCGATCCGCACGCCGGGCTTCGACTACGTGGACTTCCTGATGCCCGGCATCATCGTCCAGTCGATCGCCTTCGGCGGCTTCGTGACCGCGCTGGGCCTCTCCGAGGACGTGCAGAAGGGCCTGATCGACCGCTTCCGCTCGCTGCCGATGTCGCGCGCGGCGGTGCTCACCGGCCGCACGTTCTCCGACGTGCTGCTCAACTGCCTGTCGCTCGCCGTGCTGCTCGGCGTCGGCTTCATCGCCGGCTTCAACTTCATCGACGCGAGCGCCGGCGAGATCGTGCTGGGCATCGTGCTCCTGCTGCTGCTCGGCTACGCGTTCTCGTGGATCTTCGCGCTCGTCGGCCTGTTCTCGTCGTCACCGGAGACCGCGAACGCGATCGGCTTCACGCTGATCTTCCCGCTGACCTTCGCCTCCTCGGTGTTCGTCCCGGTCGGCTCGATGCCCGACGGGCTGCGCCAGTTCGCGCAGGTCAACCCGTTCACGACCGTGTCCGACGCGATGCGCTCGCTGTGGCTGGGAACGCCCGCGCACACCGACGTGTGGATGTCGTTCGTCTGGTGCGCGATCCTCATCGCCGTCTTCGCGCCGCTGGCGGTCGCCCGCTACCGGACCGTCGCAGCGCGCTAGGCAGCGGCGAGCGCGCGCACGCCCTCCACCAGGCGCTCGACGTCGCCGGCGTCGTTGTAGTGCACGGTGCCGGCGCGGACGGCGCCGACCGGCTCGAGGCCGAGCATCGTGGACAGCTCCAGCGCGTAGTTGTTGCCGTCCCACACCGCGACCCGCCGGGCGGCCAGCGCCTCGGCCACGTCGACGGGCGCATGGCCGCGCACCGAGAAGAACACGGTCGGCGTGCGGTCGCGGGCGCGGCCGTGCAGCGTCACGCCGTCGATGGCGCCGAGCCCGTCGAGCATGGCCGCCAGCAGCGCGTCCTCGTGGGCGCGGACGGCCGCCCAGTCGAGCTCGAGCAGGTACTGCGCGGCGGCGCGCACCCCCGCGAGCGTCTCGAAGGCCGGCGTGCCGGTCTCCCAGCGCTCGGGCACGGCGTCGGAGGACGGCCGGACCTTGTCGGGCTGCAGCTCGGCCAGCAGCGCCGGCCGGGCCCAGAGGATCCCGGCGTGCGGCCCGAAGAACTTGTAGGGCGAGCACAGCAGCGCGTCGCAGTCCAGGGCCGTGACGTCGAGGCGGCGGTGGGGCGCGTGGTGGACGGCGTCGATCGAGATGCGGGCGCCGGCCGCGTGGGCGGCGTCGACGATGCCGGGCAGGTCGGGCACGGTGCCGACCGCGTTGCTCGCGGCGGTGACCGCCACCCAGCGCGTGCGCTCGCTCAGCAGCGCCGCGACGTTCCCGGCAGGGAGCTCGAGCGTCTCGGGGTCGGGCTCGGCGAAACGCACGATCGCGCCGGAGCGCTCGGCCTCCAACAGCCACGGGGCGACGTTGGCGTCGTGGTCCAGCCGCGTGCAGACGAGCTCGTCGCCGGGCCGGAGGGTCCGCCCGACCGCGCGGGCCAGGCTCAGGTTGAGCGTGGTCATCGACGGCCCGAGGACGACCCCGGCCGGGTCTGCGCCCAGCAGGCGCCCGACGACGGCCCGCGTGTCGGCCACCAGCGCGTCGGTCTCGGCGGCCGCGGCGAAGGCACCGTGGCTGTTCGCCCCGCGGCCCGAGGTCATCCAGTCGGCCATCGCCTGGACCACGCTGTCGAGCACCTGGGTGCCGGCGGGGCCGTCGAGGCGCGCCCAGCCGTCGCGCAGTCCGGGGAACCGTTCGCGGTGCATCGGGCGGAGGCTACCCGCGGTTTGGGCACAATCTGACCATGGCCTCGCTGCGCGGCAAGCTCCTGATCGCCTCCCCGGCCCTGGTCGACCCCAACTTCGCCAGGACCGTGGTGCTGATCGCCGAGCACTCCGACGACGGCGCGATGGGCCTCGTGCTCAACCGGCCGGCCGACGCGACGGTCTCCGAGGCGATCGACGAGCTCGCCGGCCTGGTCGACAGCGGCGACCCGGTCTTCGTCGGCGGCCCCGTGCAGGCCGAGTCGGTGATGGTGCTCGCCGAATTCGACGAGCCCGAGCTGGCCGCCGCGATCGTGCTCGGCGACATCGGCTTCCTGCCCGCCGACGGCGACCTGGGGACCCTCGCCGGCCACGTCCTGCGCACGCGGGTCTTCGCCGGGCACTCCGGCTGGGGGCCGGGCCAGCTCGACGCCGAGCTCGAGGAGGGCTCGTGGATCGTCGGGGAGCTCGGGGACGGCGAGCTGTTCGCCGAGGGCACGGAGGACCTGTGGGGCCGCGCCCTGGAGCGCAAGGGCGGCGCCTACGCATTGCTGGCGCGGATCCCCGAGGACCCGTCGGTCAACTGACGCGCGACCGGGACGTCAGCGCAGGGCGCGCGGGTCGACGCCGTCGAGCAGGCCGGCGAACCGCGGCGCGGCGTCGTCCTCGACGAGCACCGCGCCGCCGGGCCAGTACGGGTGCCCGGGGGAGGCGCCCGCGAGCAGCAGCGGCTCGTAGACCCACGAGCCCGAGTTGTGCAGCGCGTGGCGCGCGCCCGACCCCCACTCCGCCGGCTTGTCGCCGGCCAGCGGCCCGCCGCGGTGCAGGTGGCCGAAGATGACGTGGCGCGCGCGCGGGCGCAGGCGCGCGGCGACCTCGGCCATCGCCGGCAGCCCGTTGCGGCGGAACTGGAAGCCCATCACCCCCGCGCTCAGCGGCGCCAGCCGCGCGGCGCCGGGCAGCGCCGTGGCGAGCGGCAGCGCGGCGAAGGCGACGCGCCGCGTGAGCCCGGCGACGACGTCGAGCGGCTCCCCCACGACGCTCGGCAGCGTCATCGCCAGCAGGCCCTGCAGCGCCGCCATGCTCGGCCCGGAGGCCGCCTCGTAGTCCTCCGCGGTCGCACGGCCGGCGGGCACGACCCCGAGCAGCGCCGCGCCGCGGCGCTCCTCGGGGTACAGGTGGCGGTCGAGGTAGTGCCCGTGGGTCGCCCACACCCCGCGGGCGACCCACGTGCCCGGGTAGGCGACCCGCACGCGCGCGGGCCGCAGGCAGCCCGTCAGCCGCTCCAGGGCCGCGCCGCTGCGCGCGGGCACCCGCGCGGCGAGGCCGATCGGGCGGCGCGAGGCGATGCGCGCGCGCAGCCACGGGCGCACGAGGGCGTGGTCGTGGTTGCCGGGCACGACGACGATCTCGCGGCCCCGGCCCATGGCCGCCCCGAGCTCCCGCAGCACGGGCCCGGCGAGCTCCAGCGCGACGCGCGGGCGGCCCTCGAGCATCTCCACGACGTCGCCCAGCAGCACGAGCCGGTCCACGCCGTCCAGCGCGCCGAGCAGCGCGGCGAGCGCCTCGGGACGGCGCAGGACGTCGCGCTCCAGGCGCGAGCCCAGGTGCAGGTCGGAGACGACCAGGGTCCGCACGGCGGCTACGCGCCGGGCGGCGAGCCCAGCGCGGCGAGCGCCTCGGCCACCGGCACATCGCCCGCGAGGACGGTGAACGCCTCACCGACCGTCCCGAGCTGCTCGAGGCAGCCCAGCAGCACCGCCGCCACGTCCTCGCGCGGGACGTCGCCGTGGGGCAGGCGCTCGGCGATGAGCACGCGCCCGGTCCCGGGGTCGTCGACGAGGCGGCCGGGGCGGACGATCGTCCAGGCCAGGCCGCTGGCCATCAGCGCCTCGTCGGCCTCGTGCTTGGCCTGCAGGTAGGGCCCCATCGCGCCGGCCGCGGGACCCGGGTCCTCGGCGCCGATCGAGGACACCATCACGTAGCGGCTGACGCCCGCGCGGCCCGCGGCGTGGATCAGGGCCAGCGCGCCGCCCAGGTCGACCGTGCGCTTGCGCTCGGGCCCGCTGCCCGGCCCCGCGCCCGCCGCGAAGACGACCGCGTCCGCGCCGGCGACGGCCTCGATCAGGGCGTCGCCCGGCGCCTCGAGGTCGCAGACGACGGGCTCGGCGCCCGCGGCCTCCAGGTCGGCGGCGTGGGCGGGGTTGCGGATGATCCCGCGGGCCCGGTGCCCGGCGCGGGCGAGCTGCCGCTCGAGGTGGAGGGCGACCTGCCCGTGGCCGCCGGCGATCGCGATGTCCATGCCGTCAACCTAGATGGTCGCGGCGGCGTCCCGGCGGCGTCCCGGCGGCGCGGTAGCGTTGGCCGCGATGCGCATCCTCATCGTCGGCGCGGGCGGCGTGGGTGCCGCGGCCGCCGCCATCGCGCGCCGGCGCGACTTCTTCGAGCACCTCGTGGTCGCCGACCTCGACCCGTCCCGCGCCGCGGCGGCCGCCGGCCGCGCCGGGGACCCCCGGATCACCGCCGCCCCGGCGCTCGACGCCTCCGACGCCGAGGCGATCGCCGCGCTGGCCCGCGCCGAGCGGGCCGACGTGATCCTCAACGCCTGCGACCCGCGGCTGAACCCGCCGATCTTCGCCGCCGCAGCCGCCGCGGACGTCACCTACCTCGACATGGCGATGACGCTGTCCGAGCGCCACCCCGAGCGCCCGTTCTCCGAGCCCGGCGTCAAGCTCGGCGACGCGCAGTTCGCGGCCGCCGGGGAGTGGGAGGCCGCCGGCCGCCTGGCCCTCGTGGGCATCGGCGTCGAGCCGGGGCTGTCGGATGTCTTCGCGCGGCACGCGGCCGACGAGCTGTTCTCCGAGATCGACGAGGTCGGCGTCCGCGACGGCGCCGACCTGCAGGTCGAGGGCTACGCCTTCGCCCCGACCTTCTCGATCTGGACGACGATCGAGGAGTGCCTGAACCCGCCGCTGATCTGGGAGCGCGACCGCGGCTGGCACGTGACCGAGCCGTTCTCCGAGCCGGAGGTCTTCGAGTTCCCGGAGGGCATCGGCGCCGTCGAGTGCGTCAACGTCGAGCACGAGGAGGTCGTCCTGATCCCGCGCTGGATCGACTGCCGCCGCGTGACGTTCAAGTACGGCCTGGGCGAGGAGTTCATCGCCGTCCTCAAGGCGCTGCACCTGACCGGCCTCGACGCGACCGAGCCGCTCGACGTGCGCGGCGTGCGCGTGAGCCCGCGCGACGTCGTCGCCGCCGCGCTGCCCGACCCCGCGACGCTGGGCGACCGCATGACCGGGCGCACGTGCGCGGGGACGCTGGTCACCGGGACGGGCAAGGACGGCGCGCCGCGCGCCACCTACCTGCACCACGTCGCCGACAACGAGGAGACGATGCGCCGGGACGGCTGCCAGGCCGTCGTCTGGCAGACCGCGATCAACCCGGTGATCGCGATGGAGCTGCTGGCCCACGGCGTCTGGTCGGGCGCTGGGGTGCTCGGGCCCGAGGCGCTGCCCGCCGCGCCGTTCCTGGAGCTGCTGGCCGACCACGGCTCGCCGCACGGCGTCGACGAGCGCGACCCGGCGGCGCCGCTCGTGCGCCGCTGAGGTTCCAGGGCGCCCGGCGCGCCGGACGCGTAGGCTCGCGTCATGTCCACCCCCACCGAGCAGCAGACCCGGCTCCACGGCGGCCGCCTGATCGCCAAGCGCCTGAAGGCGCACGGCGTCACCAAGCTCTTCACGCTCTCCGGCGGCCACATCTTCTCGATCTACGACGGCTGCCGGGAGGAGGGCATCGACATCGTCGACGTCCGCCACGAGTCCGCCGCCGCGGTCGCCGCCGAGGGCTGGGCGAAGGTGACCCGGCAGCCCGGCGTCGCCGCGCTCACCGCCGGGCCCGGCGTGACCAACG
>JAICJK010000464.1 GCA_025928415.1 Solirubrobacteraceae bacterium
GAAGAACACGTGCAGGCCCTTGTCCTTGCCCGCCGCGAACAGCAGCGCCCGGGCCGGCAGCCCGTCGCGCCCGGCGCGGCCGGCCTCCTGGTAGTAGGCCTCGAGGCTCTGCGGGACCGTCTCGTGCACGACGGTGCGCACGTCGGCCTTGTCGACGCCCATGCCGAACGCGTTGGTGGCCACGACGACGTCGACCTCGCCGGACATGAACCGCCGCTGGGCCGCGGCGCGCGCCTCGCGCCCGAGGCCCGCGTGGTAGGCCACCACCTCGGTGCCGAGCTCGCCGGTCAGGCGGTCGGCGAGCTGCTGGGTGCCGTTGCGCGTCCCCGCGTAGACGATCGCGGGCGTGGCGCCCGGCTCGCGCAGCGCCGCCGCGATCTGGCGCACCTTGGCGGCCGGCGAGCGGCAGGGCACGACGCCGAAGGACAGGTTGGGGCGGTCGAACCCCGTGGCCACCCGCGCCGGGTCGCGCAGCCCCAGGCGCTCGACGATGTCCGCGGCGACCTGCGGCGTGGCGGTCGCCGTGGAGGCCACGATCGCCTGCGCGCCCAGCCAGCGGGCGGCGTCGGCCAGGCGGAAGTAGTCCGGGCGGAAGTCGTGCCCCCACTGCGACACGCAGTGGGCCTCGTCGACCACGAACAGCCCGATCGGCACGTCGGCCAGCGCGCGCGCGAAGCCCGGCGACGAGAAGCGCTCGGGAGCGACGTAGAGCATCCGCAGCTCGCCCGCGACCGCGCGGCGCACGGCGTCGTCGTTGGCCCACGCGTCCTGCTGGGCGTTGACCAGCGCGACCCGGCCGGGCGCGCGGCGCTCGAGCGCCTGCACCTGGTCCTGCATGAGCGAGACGAGCGGCGAGACGACCAGCGTCAGGTCGGCGCGCATCAGCGCCGGGAGCTGGTAGCACAGCGACTTGCCCGCGCCCGTCGGCATGACCACGAGGACGTCGCGCCCGGCCATCGCGGCGGCCACGGCGTCGGCCTGGCCGGGCCGGAAGGCGTCGAATCCGAAGTGCTCGTGCAGCGCGTGCAGGGCGTCCATCGCCCGGGCGACCATAGCGGCGCCCCCGGCGGTCAGACCGCCTCCGGCCGGGACGGCCCGGACCGGACCGGCAGCTCCGTGACGCCGCCGTCACACTGCTGCGGCCGCCCGGCGCTCCCACATCTCCAGCGGGCCCAGCGCGCGGTAGCCCAGCCGCTCGTAGACCGGGCGCCCGTCGGGCGAGGCCTCCAGCGACGTCGCCGTGGCGCCCGCCGCCCGGGCGTCGGCCAGCGCGTGCGCCAGCAGCGCCGAGGTCATGCCGGTGCGGCGCACGGCGCGCACCGAGGCGACGAACCCCACCCAGCAGTGCGCGCCGTGGCGGAGGGTCACCACGGCGGCCGCCGGGCGCCCGCCCGCGCGGGCGACCCACGGGCGCAGGGCGGTCGCGCCGGCCCGCCGGAACTGGTGGGCGAAGCTCAGCGCCGGCGCCAGCTCGTAGGCGGCGTCGTTGCACGCCACCACGCCCGCCCAGTCGCCCTCCGGCGCGAGGTCGAGCGCGGGGGACCCGGGGCCGCCGCGGAGGGCGAGCGCGTCGAGCGGCGCCGCCATGACCTCGGGCGTGGAGGAGATCGCGTGGCCGGCCTCGCGGAGCGCCCGGCGCACGGCCCGCGGGGAGCCCGGCGGCACCCAGACCGTCCACACGCGCACGCCGGCCCGCGCGTAGAACGCGGCCGCGTCGGGCAGCGCCGCGACCAGCGCCGCGGGATCGGCCCAGGTGACGGCGTTGACCCACGGGCTGTCGGGGACCGCCGGGTTGGCGGTCGCGTGGACCGCGCCGCCGGCGAAGGCCGCCCGCGCGCCGCGCTCGGCCGCCGCCGCGAGCGCGGCGTAGGAGGCATCGTGCGCGGCGCGCCAGCCCGCCGCCAGATCCTCCACCGGAGCGCCTCAGGCCCGGACGAGCGGCAGCGCGTGCTGCTCCAGGGCCCACTTGCCCTGGTGGCCGTCGGTCCCCGCGAGCGGGTAGGCGCCCGAGAAGCAGGCGTCGCAGTGGCGCCCGCGATCCCCGCGCACGGCCTCGTAGACGCCGGCCAGCGACAGGTAGGCCAGCGAGTCGCAGCCCAGCTCGGCGGCGATCTCGTCCACGGTGCGCCCGTGGGCGATCATCTCCTCGCGCGTGGACATGTCGATGCCGTAGTGGCAGGGGTGCTTGATCGGCGGGGCGGAGATGCGCATGTGCACCTCGGCCGCCCCGGCGTCGCGCAGCAGCTGGACGATCTGCCGGGTGGTGTTGCCGCGCACGATCGAGTCGTCGACCACGACCAGCCGCTGCCCGCCGACGATCTCCGGCAGCGGGTTGAACTTCAGCCGCAGCCCGTGCTTGCGCAGCTCCTGGCCGGGCTGGATGAAGGTCCGCGCGACATAGCGGTTCTTGATCAGCCCGTCGTCCTGGGGCAGCCCCGAGGCGCGCGCGTAGCCGCGGGCCGCCGGGTTGCCCGAGTCGGGTACCGCGATCACCAGGTCCGCCCCGGGCGCCGGGGCCTCGCGGGCGAGGATCTCGCCCATCCGGCCGCGCGCGGCCTGCAGCACGTCGCCGTTCATGCGCGAGTCGGGGCGCGCGAAGTAGATGTACTCGAAGACGCAGAACGCCTTGCGCTCGGAGTGGGCGACGATGCGGGTCTCGAGGCCGGCCTTGGAGATCGACACCATCTCCCCGGGCTCGACGTCGCGCACGAGCTGCGCCCCGATGATGTCCAGCGCGCAGGACTCCGAGGCCACGCACCACCGGTCCCCGAGGCGGCCGAGGACGAGCGGACGCAGGCCGGCCGGGTCGCGGAAGGCGACGACGCGGTCGTTGGTCATCACCACGGTGGAGAAGGC
>JAICJK010000497.1 GCA_025928415.1 Solirubrobacteraceae bacterium
AGGGTGCGTCGTCGGTCATGGCCCTCCTAGGGGCCGGGACCGCCGCCTTCGCCCCCCGGCCGCCGCGCCCCTGGCCGGCCCCTACTCCTGCCGCGACGGCCGCACGAGGATCTCGTTGATCCCGACGTGCGCGGGCTGCGCGAGCGCGTAGACGATCGCGTTGGCGATGTCGTCCGCCTGCAGCAACTCCATGCCCTCGAAGCGCTTGGCGGCGATCGCCTTGACCTCGTCGGAGTTGTGGCTCATGAGCTCCGTGGCCACCGCGCCCGGCTCGATCAGCGTCACGCGCACGCCGGCGCCGATCGCCTCCTGGCGCAGCGCCTCCGAGAACGCGCCGACGCCCCACTTCGTCAGGTTGTAGACGCCGGAGCCCGCGCGCGCGACGCGGCCCGCGACCGAGGACACGTTGACGATGTGCCCGCCGCCCTGCTCGCGCATGATCGGCAGTGCGGCGTGGGTCGGGTACAGGACCCCGAAGAGGTTGACGTGCACCATCCGCCGCCACTGTTCGGTGTCGGCGCCCTCGATCCACCCGAGGAGCATCACGCCCGCGTTGTTGACGAGCGCGTCGAGGCGCCCGAGCCGCCGGCGGGTGCCCTCCACGAACGCGCGCGCCTGGTCCTCCTCGCCGACGTCGGTGGGGATCGCGACCGCGGTGCCGCCGCCGTCGGCGATGCGCTGGGCCAGGGCGTCGATGCGGTCGCCGCGGCGGGCGGCGAGCGAGACCGCGGCGCCCGCGGCCACGCAGGCCAGGGCCGTGGCCTCGCCGATGCCCGAGGAGGCGCCGGTGACGGCGACGACGCGGCCGGAGAGATCGGTGGTCATGGCGCCGACCCTAGTCCGTGCGGGGGGCTCGCGGGCGACGGCGCGCGGGCCGGGCCCGGAGGCCCGGACGGAGTGCAACTTCGCATGCATCGCGTCCGATCGCGAAGGGATCGGACGTAGGATGCCGACGACTTCGGATGCGACCCGGCGGGTCCGACCACCACCACCCCATGGACACGACCCGACGCGGCAACTACGACTCCGGAGAGGACTTCGTCCTCGAGTACGGCGAGCTCCGGTTCACCTTCAACGAGCGCGACTTCTCCGAGCGCTGCGAGCAGGCGGCGCTGAAGCTCGGCTTCGTCCACGGCCGCCTCGACGACCCCGAGCTCGAGGACCTCGTGAACCTCTCGGTCAACGGCGAGATCCAGGACCCGGCCTCGGCGCTGGGCGAGCACGTCAACGACTGCTGGCCCGAGCTCGTCGGGCCCAGCGACCGCAGCCTCGTGCACTGGCTGCGGCGGCTGGTCTTCCGCTCCGCGTGGCTCGACCAGCGCGTCAAGGAGGGCGAGCTCGACGTCTGCTTCGACGCCGACACGCACGCCTTCGCCTACGTGCAGCCCGACCGCGGCGGCGAGCCCGTCGAGCTGGCGCCCGAGCCCTCCTGGGGCCGGGTCGCCTACGTCCCGCGCTGAGAGCCGCGGTCCGCGGCGGGCGCGCGCTACGCGCCGAGCACGTCGGCGCGCGCCTTGGCGATCGCCTCCGCGCCCTCCTCGCCGACGAGCAGCTCCGGCTTGACCGTCCCGCTGGCGACGAGGTCGAGCGCGGGCAGCCGGCCCGTGCTCGTCAGGGTGACGTCGAGCGCGACGACCGTGGTCTCGAAGCCGACCGGCGCGGAGGCCGTCGCGATGACGGTCAGCGAGCCGCCGTCCACGATCGCGCGCGCCGCGCCGAGCGCCTTGCGCGCCACCGAGGCGTGCAGCCCGTCGAGCGTGTCGATCAGGACGACGGCGTGGCCGCCGCGCGCGGCGATGCGGCGCGCGGTGTCGATCGCGCGCTCGACCGCCTGGCCCTGCGCGTCGGCGCTCGCGGAGAACGGCAGCGCGGCGACGGGCTCCACGCCCGCCGGTGCCTCGCGCAGCTCCTCCGGGCGCACGCCCGCGGCGACGTAGGTCAGCTCGAGGCCGTCCTGGCCGGCCAGCGCGCCGCCGAGGCGGCGCAGGGTCTCGCTCTTGCCGGCCCGGGCGGCACCGACGATCGTCACGCGCGAGCCGCGGCCGATCGGGGTCAGCCACTCGATCGCCTTGAGCGTCTGATCGTCGTCGCCGAGCGCGAAGCGCTCGGTGGGGAAGGCGGCGGGCAGCTCGTCGAACGGCGTGCCCTCGGCGACCTGGTCGGCCGGGGCGCCGTTGATGGTGTCGATGCGGATCAGGGACGGGTAGCGCTCCGAGCGGCGCGGCGCGCGCACGGGGCCGGCCACGCGATCGCCGGCGACCAGCTCGCAGCGGCGGACCTGCGCGGCGGACACGTAGACGTCGTCGTCGGAGGGCTCGGGCGGGTTGACGCGCACGAAGCCGGAGCCGTTGCCGAGCAGCTCGACGACGCCCTCGGCGACCGTGTCCTCGGCGGCCTCGTCGACCTCCTCGGAACGCGCGGACCGGCCGCGGCCGCCGCGCGAGCGGCTGCGCGCGGGGCGGGCCTCCGGCTCGTCCTCCGAACGCGGGGCGGGCTCCTCGGCGTCCTGGGCCTCCGCGCCCTCCGCGTCCTCGCCGCTGTCGGCGTCGCGCGCGCCGCGCGAGCGGCTGCGGCCGCCGCGGCGGCTGCGCGAG
>JAICJK010000494.1 GCA_025928415.1 Solirubrobacteraceae bacterium
GCGCGCTGCGCCGCCTGGCGCCGGCCTACCCGCCGGCCGTCGCGGTCGTGGTGATCGCCACCGCCAACCACTACGTGCTGGACGTCGCGGCCGGAACGCTCCTCGGAGTCGCCGCGCTCCGCGCCGCCGCCACGCTGGAGCGCCGTCTCAGCTGACGTTCCGACGACCCGCCACAAGCCCGCGAGTTCGGGCGACGCCGGCGCAGCCGGCAGGGCCCGAAGTCGCAATGGAATGGGTGAGAAGAGGGCCAGTCCGGCTCCGCCGGACCAGCCCTTCTCACCTATTCCACAGTTACGCTCTTCGCCAGGTTCCGCGGCTGGTCCACGTCACGCCCGAGCGCCACCGCGGCGTGGTAGGCCAGCAGCTGCAGCGGGATGCCGAGCAGGATCGGGTCGAGCTCGGGCTGGCTGCGCGGGACGAGGATCTCGTGGTCGGCCAGGCCGCCCAGCGAGCGGTGGCCGACGATGATCACCCGGCCGTCGCGGGCGCGGATCTGCTCGACCGTCGAGCGGTTCTTGTCCAGCAGCTCGTCGTCGGGGACGATCGCCACCGTCGGCAGACCCGGCTCGATCAGGGCCAGCGGGCCGTGCTTGAGCTCCGAGCTCGGGTAGGCCTCGGCATGCACGTAGGAGATCTCCTTGAGCTTCTGCGCGCCCTCCAGCGCCACCGGGTAGCCGCGGACGCGTCCGACGTAGAACGCGCTGTCGCAACCGGCGAACGCCTCGGCGACCTCGGCGATCAGCCCGTCGCGCGCCAGCACCTCCTCGACCTGGGACGGGAGCTCGGCGAGCGCCGCGGCGAGCCGCTGGCCGTCGGCGGGCCCGAGGTCGCGGATCCGGCCGAGGTGCAGCCCCAGCAGCGCGAAGGCGACCGCGGTGCAGGTGAAGGCCTTGGTCGAGGCGACCGACACCTCCGGGCCGGCATGCAGGTAGACCCCGCCGTCGCAGGCGCGCGCGATGCTCGAGCCGACCACGTTGACGATGCCCAGGACGCGCCCGCCGCGGCGCGTGACCTCCTGCACGGCCGCCAGCGTGTCGGCCGTCTCCCCGGACTGGCTGACGGCGACGTACAGCGTGTCGGCCTCGATGACCGGGTTGCGGTAGCGGAACTCGGACGCGGGCTCGGCATCGGCCGGGATCCGCGCCAGCGACTCGATCGTCCCGGCACCCATCAGCCCGGCGTAGTAGGCCGAGCCGCAGCCGAGGATCTTCACGCGCCGCACCGAGCGCAGCTCGCGCGCGGAGAGGTTCAGGCCGCCGAGGTGGGCGGTCCCGAAGCGATGGTCCAGCCGCCCCCGCAGGGTGCCCTGCACGGCCGCGCCCTGCTCGTGGATCTCCTTGAGCATGTAGTGCTCGGCGCCGCCCTTGTCGTACTGCTCGGCGCCCCAGTCGATCGTCGAGGCGGTCTTCTGCGTGGGCTGCGCGTCGAGGGTCGACGTGCTGTAGCCGTCGGGGCGCAGCGTCGCCATCTCGCCGTCGTCGAGGTGGACGATCTGCTGGGTGTGGCGCACGAGCGCGGCGACGTCCGAGGCGACCAGCATCTCCCGCTCGCCGATCCCGATGACGACGGGGCTGCCGTTGCGGGCGATCACGAGCCGGTCGGGGTGGCGGGCGTCGACCACCGCCAGGCCGTAGGTGCCCTGCACGGCGCGCAGCGCCTCGCGCACGGCGTCCTCGAGGTCCGGGGCGTCCGAGCGGGCGATCAGGTGGGCGAGCACCTCCGTGTCGGTCTCCGAGGCGAACGCCACGCCCTCCTGCTCGAGGCGGGCGCGCAGCACGCCGGCGTTCTCGATGATCCCGTTGTGGACGACGGCGACGTTGCCGGTCGCGTCGACGTGGGGGTGGGCGTTGACGTCGCTGGGGACGCCGTGGGTGGCCCAGCGCGTGTGGGCGATCCCGGCGGGGCCGGCGACCCGCTTGGGCAGCCCGGCGGCGAGGTCGCGCACCTTGCCCTGCGCCTTGTGCACGCGCAGCGCGCCGTTCTTGGCGACGGCGACGCCCGCGGAGTCATAGCCGCGGTACTCCAGCCGCTGGAGGCCCTCCATGAGGATCGGCACGCCGTCCTGGCGTCCGACGTACCCGACGATCCCGCACATGTCCCAGGTCCCTTTCGCTAGCCGTAGACGAGGCGGCGGATCTGGCGCTCGGACAGCCGCGGCGCCGCCACCGGCCGCCCGGCGAGCTCGCGCGCCACGCGCGCGAAGATCTCCGGGTTGGCCAGGCCATCGCGCTGCAGCTCGCGATGGCGGCGCCGCACGAAGGCGTCCGGGGTCTCGGAGAAGAACGCGACCACCTCGTCGACGACCCGGGCGGCGTCGTGGCGCTCCAGCCCGCTGGTCGCGACGAGGTGGCTCACCAGCTCCTCGGTCCCCCGATCGTCCTCGTCCGCCATGCCTCGTCCTCCATGTTGGGGGTTTCGACGGCCGAAGACAAGGTTCCTTGCCCGAAATCGGGCAAGATCCCCGACTTTCGCCGAGGTCAAGCCGACGGGCGGCGCCGCTCTAGGGCCGGGGCGAGGGCGACCTGGCCGGCGCCGAGCGCCAGCCCGACCGCCGCGCAGCCGCTCCACAGCGCGCGGGCGCCGGGCCCGGCGAGCACCGCCGCGCCCGCGACCGGCGCGA
>JAICJK010000139.1 GCA_025928415.1 Solirubrobacteraceae bacterium
CCCCACGGGGGCGTAGCTCAGTTGGTTAGAGCGCCGGCCTGTCACGCCGGAGGTCGCGGGTTCGAGTCCCGTCGCTCCCGTAGCCCAACCGCCCGAAGGATACGGGGCATTCGGACGGAGTGGGGAGAGCGAGCCGCCGACGCGCGGCGCCGGCGGTACGTCAGGCGCGGCGAGGCGTCACCAGGTCGTGTCGGGACGCTCTGTCGCGGAGCGTGCCGAGGAGCTGCCGCCTGTGCTCAGGGTTGCAGACGGGCTCAAGGCGCGACGTGGTCCTGTCGATGCACGGTGGACACCAGAGCAGATCTTCTTGACTCCGGCAGGGCCCGCTGCGATGGGCCCCGATTGCGCCGGAGTACGCCGTGCTACAGCAGGGTGCCCTCGCACCGAAAGCTCGGCCAGCGGAGTGTCGTAGAGGTCGCTCGCCCTCAGGGAGGACACCCTTGTCTCGCCCCATCCATGTCCCGCACGCCGGACGTGCAGGCCTTGCCCTCGCCGTCACCGTCGCCTTTGCGGCGATCCCGGCAGGCGCCCAGGCGTCCCCGGTCCTTCTGGGTACCGCAGCGCCGTTCGTCGTACTCGCTGGTTCCACGGCCACCAACACCGGTCCGTCGGTGCTCAACGGCGACCTCGGGCTCTCCCCGGGGAGCGCGCTGACCGGCTTCGGGTTGCCGGCCGTGGTCAACGGCGCGACGCACGACAACGATGCCGTGGCCGCTCAGGCGCAGGCCGATCTCACGACGGCCTACGACACGGCCGCGGGTCAGAACAACGCGGTGGACCTCACGGGCCAGGATCTCGGGGGCCTGACGCTGACGGCTGGGAGCTACTCGTTCAGCACCTCGGCGCAGCTGACGGGCATGCTCACCCTCGACGCCGCGGGCGATCCCAACGCCCAGTTCGTGTTCGAGATCGGCTCGACGCTGACCACCGCCTCGGCCAGCAGCGTTCGGCTGATCAACGGCGCGTCGCCGTGCAACGTGTACTGGCAGGTCGGGAGCTCGGCCACGCTGGGCACGACCACGGCGTTTGCGGGCAACCTGATGGCGTACACGAGCATCACCCTCGACAACCGCGCCTCGGTGATCGGTCGCGCGCTGGCTCGCAACGGCGCCGTGACCCTGGACGACAACGTCCTGGACGCGTCGCTGTGCGGCACCTCGACAACGCCGCCCACCACCCCTCCCGCTGTCGGCGGTACTCCCGCCGGTTCGCCGCAGACCGCGCCGCCGGCACCGGGCACCGCGGCGCCCGGCCCCACCACTCAGGCTCCGCCCCACAGCGGGTCGACGATCCTCGCTCACAGGGGCACGGCGCGGTTGCGGCGTACGCCGCGCACGCCGGGGTCGCGGGTGAAAGCCTGCAGCGCCGGGTTCTATGCGACCGTCACCGGCCGCCACATCAAGCGGGTCGTCTTTCGCTTCGATGGCCGGTCCATCGCCAGCCGGCTGCGTGCCCCGTTCCGGGTGCTCGTGGGGGCCCGGCCGGGCCGCCACCGCGTGACCGCGCGCGTCACGTTCAAGGATGGCACCCGGGCCAAGACCCTCAAGCTCGGCTACGTGGTCTGTGCCGCGGCGGTGCTGCACCCCCGAAACGGCCCCTCGCAGTTCACGGGATGAACCCGCCCGCCCGCTCCCCCGGCTCCCGCCGGGGGAGCGCCGCGCTGGCGATCGCGCTGCTGCCCGCGACCATGGGCTGCGTCCTGGTCACGCCGGCGGGGGCCGCGGTGCCGACGGGCCAGCCGCTCGTAACGCTTCTGCACGGCCACGACGTACGGATGGCCCCCAGCGTGCGGGCACGCCGTATCGAGCACGTCAGCGCCCGCCGGCCGCTGACGGGCGTGCACACCGTCCTGCCGATCCTCGGCCGCGCGACCAGCGCCGACGGCAGAGCGTGGGTGCAGGTCCTGCTTCCCGGCCGACCCAACGGCCACCGGGGATGGATCCCCGCTGCGCAGACCCGCCGCACCAGGACCGCGTGGCGCCTCTCGGTCACGCTCTCCACGCGCCGGCTCACCGTCTACCAGGGCGCCCGCGCCGTTCGCCGTTTCGCGACCGTGGTGGGCAAGCCCTCGACGCCCACCCCCCGCGGCCGCTTCTTCATCGAGGAAGCCCTCGCTCTCTCCCCCCAAGCCGCTGGCGGCCCGTACGCCCTGGCCTCCAGCGCCCGCTCTGACGTCCTGCAGGAGTTCGACGGCGGTCCCGGTCAGATCGCCCTGCACGGCACCCACAACCTTCCCGGCGCCCTCGGCACCGCGAGTTCCCACGGCTGCGTGCGACTCAGTCCCCGCGCCATCACCTGGGTCGCCCGACACATCGCCGGTGGCACCCCGCTGACCATCACGCGCTAGGCCTCTCCCGCCACCCGCGGGCCGACGTTCTCTCCCGCCTCCTCGGACGTCTCTCAGGCACGTGCCGGTCACCGGGCGTACAGTCGGGCCTCCCTACCGAAAGCAGGCTCGCATGGCCGTCGGTATCCGCGTCAAGCTCCCGGGGATCACGCAGGAGCAGTTCGACAAGGGGCACGATCACATCAACCGGGACCGGACGCCGCCGAAGGGGCTCCTGTTCCACGCCTCCGGGCCGATCGACGGCGGCTGGGGCATCATCGACTTCTGGGAGTCCCGCGAGGACTTCGACGCCTTCTCGGGGCGCATCGCCGAGGGGATGGCGGCGGCCGGGGTCGAGCCGCAGGGGCCGCCCGACATCAAGGAGTTCCCGGTCCACGAGATGATCCGCGGCTGACGCCGGCTAACGGGCGGCGGTCTGCCCGCCAGGCCGTCAGCGCTCCTGCCTCGATGCGCTGCACGTGGCGCGCTTGACGCCACCGTCCCGGGTCGACTTGACTCGGAACGTGCAGTTCACCACGTCGGCCGCGCATTACGACCGGTTCATGGGGCGCTACGCGCCGTCGCTCGCCGCGGCCCTCGCCGAGGCTGCGCGTGTGACGCCGGGCAGCCGGGTCGTGGACGTCGGCTGCGGGCCCGGTGGGCTCACGCGCGAGCTCGTCGCACGCCTCGGCGCTGCGAACGTCGCGGCGATCGATCCGGCGCCGCAGTTCGTGGCGGCGTGCCGCGAGCGCAACCCGGGCGCCGACGTCCGCGAGGGGGTGGCGGAAGCGCTGCCCTGGGCGGACCGGGAGTTCGACGCCGCGCTCTCCTCGCTTGTCGTCGGCTTCATGCGCGATCCCGATCGCGGGGTGCGCGAGATGGCGCGCGTCACGCGGCCCGGGGGCACGGTCGCCGCCTGTATGTGGGACACCACGGCCGGCGGGATGGCGATGCTGCGGACGTTCTGGTCGGCGGTGCGGCAGATCGCCCCGAACGTCGAGGGCGAGCGGAGCATGGCCGGCACCGGCGAGGGCGACATCGCCGACCGATTCGCACGCGCCGGCCTCGAGGACGTGGTCGGCGGCGCGCTCGCGGCCGGCGCCGACTACGTGGACTTCGAGGACTTCTGGGCGCCGTTCACGTACGCGGTCGGCCCGGCCGGCCAGTATCTGGCCTCCCTGCCCCGCGAGCAGCGGGCACGCGTACGCGACGCGTGTCGGGCGGCGATACCCGAGGGACCGTTCTCGCTCGACGCTCGCGCCTGGTACGCGCGTGGCACCGTCCCCACGTTGCAGGCGGATCGGCTGTCGAACGCCTGACGGCGGTGGCGCGTGCTGGAGTGATCTGGCTGTCCCGCGCCGCGCGGGGGACAGCGTGATCGTCAGCCCTCCTGCACGGCGGCCCCGACCGGCAGCAGCGCCTCGCGCGCGGGCAGCAGCGCCCCCGCGGTGGCGGCGAGCACCGACAGCCCGGCCGACACGGCCATCGCGGCGACGAAGCCGTCGCTGAAGTCGGCCGGCGAGGCGTAGCCGCCCGCGCCCGAGAACGCGGCGACGCCGAGCGCGATCCCGAGCACGCCGCCCAGCTCGCGCATCGTGCTGTTGGTGCCCGACGCCTTGCCGATCGCCTCCGGCGCCACCGCGCCGACCACGGAGTTCTGCGCGGCGGGGAAGGACATCGAGATGCCCACGCCCGCGACCATCAGCGGAGCGATCATCTGCCCGTAGGCCATGCCGGGGCCGGCGATCAGCGCGATCCAGGTCATGCCCGCCGCCTGCAGCAGCGGCCCGGCGACGAGGAACGGCCGCTCGCCGAGGCGGTCGACCAGCTTGCCCGCCACCGGCGCGACGAAGAACAGCGTGGCCGTCCACGGCAGCAGCCGCAGGCCGGCGCCCAGCGGCCCGTACCCGAGGCCCGCCTGGAGGAACTGCGCCATGAAGAACACCGCGCAGAACAGCGAGCCGACCGCGCAGAAGATCGCCGCGTTGCCCGCCGAGAACGCCCGCGACCGGAAGAAGCGCATCGGGAGCATCGGGGCCGCGCTGCGGAGCTCGACGGCCACGAAGGCGGCGACGAGCGCCACGCCGCCGAGCAGCGCACCCAGCACCTCGGCGCTCCCCCAGCCCGCAGTGTTGCCGCGCACCAGCGCCCACACCACGCCCAGCACGCCGGCGCTGACCAGCGCCAGGCCGCGCAGGTCGAGCGCCGAGTCGGGCCCGCGGCTCTCGGGCACCCGCGCGAGGACGAGCGGGATCAGCGCGACGCCGATCGGCACGTTGAGCCAGAAGATCCACGGCCAGGCGATGCCCTCGGTGACCGCTCCGCCTACGAGCGGGCCGCCCGCCACCGCCAGTCCGTTGACGGCGAAGAAGATGCCGAGCGCCGATCCGCGCCGCTCGGGCGGGAAGGCGGCGCTCACGAGCGTCAGGGCGAGGGTGGTCACCGCGGCGGCGCCGGCGCCCTGCACGGCTCGCGCCGCGATCAGCGCGCCCACGTCCGGGGCCAGCGCGCAGGCCGCGGACGCGAGCGCGAACAGCCCGATCCCGCCGACGAACAGCCGGCGGCGCCCGAAGCGGTCCCCGAGCGCGGCCGCGGTCATCAGCAGGACGGCGAAGCTGAGGTTGTAGGCGTTCACCGTCCACTCGAGCTGGGCGACGGAGGCGTCGAGGTCGCGGTGGATGGTGCTGAGCGCCGTGGTCACGACGAGCGTGTCCAGCGCGGTCATGAAGGCGGCCAGGGCCGCCAGGACGAGGATCCATCTCTGCGGTCGTGTCATGCCCGTTCAGACACCCGCGGCCTTCCACGATTGACCGATGAATTCCGGCCTTGCACGGTGTCCCTGCCTTCACATGCACGAGGAGGACCGGCGTCTTGGGAGGATCCAGCGGTGACCGCAGCGATGCTCGACCGCGCCCGGGCGGGCGACGAGGAGGCCTTCCGGGCCCTGACCGAGCCCCACCGGCGCGAGCTGCAGGTGCACTGCTACCGGATCCTCGGCTCGGTGCAGGACGCGGAGGACCTCGTCCAGGAGACGCTGCTGGCCGCATGGCGCGCGCTGGCGGGCTTCGAGGGTCGCGCCTCGCTGCGCTCGTGGCTGTACCGGATCGCGACCAACCGCTGCCTGAACGCGCTGCGCGACGACGCCAGGAGGCCTGACGTGCTGGGCGCCGGAGGCGAGGCCAAGCCGGAGCCGACCCGGTGGGCGGAGCCGATCTGGCTGCAGCCCTACCCGGACGCGCTGCTCGAGGGCCTGCCGGACCGCGCCGAGGGCCCCGACGCGCGCTACGAGACCCGGGAGGCGGTGGGCCTGGCGTTCGTGTCAGGGCTGCAGCGCATGCCGCCCCACCAGCGCGCGGTGCTCGTGCTGCGCGACGTGCTGGGCTACCGCGCCGCCGAGGTGGCGGACATGCTCGGCAGCTCCGAGGCCTCCGTCAACAGCGCCCTGCAGCGGGCGCGCGCAGCCCTCGACGCCGCGCCCGAGCGCGCGGTCGGCGGCGCGCTGCCGGACTCGCGCGCCGAGCGCGATGTGCTCGCGTCCTTCGCGGATGCCTTCGAGAGCGGCGACGTCGACGCCGTGGTGGCGCTGCTCACCGACGACGCCTGGGTCCGCATGCCGCCCGAGCCGCACGAGTACCAGGGCCGCGCGGCCATCGCGGAGTTCCTGCGGACCCGGTCGATCTGGAGCGGTGGCCGCGGCATCCGCCTCGTGCCCACGCGGGCGAACGGCCAGCCCGCGTTCGCCTACTACCTGGGCGACCCGCAGGCCGGCGTCGCCCGCGCGGCCGGGGTCTTCGTGCTGGCCCTCGACGGCGGCGCGATCTCAGCCATCACGCGCTGCGGCGACACCGGCGTGCTGCCCTACTTCGGGCTGCCGCGGACCATCCCGGGCTGAGCTGCCTCCGGGCCGGGCGCCGCGCGCCGGGCCGGCGCCGACGTGCGCCGGCGGGCATGCTCACGCTCCGGACACGCGCTCGAGCTCCGGCACCCGTGCGGCCGCTGCGGCGCGAGCGCCGGGTGCCGCCGCGCGGGTGGGCAGGAACCGCTCGCGGAGCTCCCGCGTCGAGTCGCGGATGAAGCGCTCCCGGGCGCGCCGCTCCTCCGCGGTCATCCTGCGGGTGAAGTGGGTCGGCGCGGGCTCGAGGGCGACCAGGCGGCGGACAACGCTGCCGCTGCGGCGCGCGTCCGGGTCGCGGCTCGGCCAGTCGGGGTCCGTCTCGCCGATGACCTCGCCCGAGGCCACGAGGCGCGCGATCGCACGCCGGACGGCGATGCGCTGCCGCGGCGCGGGGTGCCTCGAGTCGTAGATCGCGTGCGCGATCTCGGCGTGGCTGTAGAGCCGGGGCAGGCAAGAGCGCTCGTCGACGGGAGCCCCCGCGATCAATCTCGCGACGGCGTCGTAGGCGGGGGAACGCGCCACGGATGCGAACCTAGACGACGCGCGGCGGCGTGCGGGGAAAATTCCA
>JAICJK010000447.1 GCA_025928415.1 Solirubrobacteraceae bacterium
CGCCCCGCGCCACGGCGTCGTGTCCCTCGAGAGCGACGTCGAGGCGAGCCCGGTGCTCGGGCCGGCCGCATGAGCGAGGAGACGACGCGCATGGTGGCGGCGACGCTCCCGGAGGCCCCGGCCCCCGTGGACGCCCGCCGCGCAGCATCTGCGCCCGAGCTGCGCGAGGTGCCGGGCCCCGCCGCCCTCGGGGGCGACCCCCGGCGCATGCTGGAGCTGCTGTGGATCCTCGCGGTCAACGACTTCAAGCGGACCTACTTCGGCACCGTCCTGGGGTATCTGTGGACGCTCGCGCGGCCGCTCATGCTCTTCGCGGTCCTGCTCGCGGTGTTCACCCAGGTCTTCCGGCTCGGCTCCCAGGTCCCGCACTACCCCGTGCTGCTGCTGTTCAACATCGTGCTCTTCGGGTTCTTCCAGGAGGCCACGGGCGCGGCGGTGTTCTCCGTCGTGGGGCAGGAGAGCCTTGTCCGCAAGACGCAGTTCCCGCGGATCGTCATCCCCCTGTCCGTCGTGCTCACCACGCTGTTCAACCTCGGGCTGAACCTCATCGTGGTGGTCGTGTTCCTGCTGGCCTTCGGGGTCGCCCCGATGTGGACCTGGCTGCTGTTCCCGGTCGTGCTCGCCGCGCTGATCGTCATCACCACCGCGGTCTCGACGATCGTCTCGTCGCTGTACCCCCGCTTCCGCGACATCGCGATCATCTGGGGCGTCTTCTCGATGGTGCTGTTCTACGGGACGCCGATCCTCTACCCGGTCGACAAGGTGCCCTCGAGCCTGCGGCACATCATCCTGCTCAACCCGCTGTCGCCGCTGTTCGAGATCTCGCGCAAGTGGTTCATCGACCCCACGGCGCCCGGGCCGGTGTCGGTGGCGGGCGGCTGGGGACTGCTCGTCGTGCCCGCCGTCCTCTTCGTCGCGATCTGCGTCCTGGCCGTCCGGATCCTCGAGCGCGAGGCCCCCCGCATCGCCGAGGAGCTCTGAGCGCTCGCGGGCTGCCGCCGGGCCCGGAGCGGCGCCCGGCGGGCCGGGCCTGCCGCTAGCTAGCGCCGCGCCAGCTCGACCACGAGGAAGCCGCGCGCGCCGCGGCCGATGACCCGCAGGTCGAACCGGCGGGTGAGCTCGAGCAGCAGCCACTCCTCGAGCGGGTCGCTTCCGATGTGGGGCTGGGCGATCGGGTTGTAGCCCGGCCGCGCCCGGAGCGAGGCGAGGGTCTTCAGCGTGTCCTGGTTGATGAGGATCCGGGCGCCGGGCCGCAGCCGCAGCGCAGCCCGGCGCAGCTGCCCCACCCACAGCGACGGGACGAAGCTCTCCTCGACCGGATCGGAGATCGGCAGCGCGTTGCCGCGCTTGCTGCGCATGAGGATCTCGACCGTGAGCTGCGGCGACTGGGGCAGCAGGATGAGCACGTGGCTCTGCCCGGGCATGTAGCGGTCGAGGAGCTGCTCGCCCGCGGGCGCGCGGGGATCGATCGGCGGCGGATGCCACAGCCGGGCGAGGGCGGCGTGCAGCCCGCCGCCGGGGCGGGCATGCGCCAGCGCCGAGCGCGAGAAGCGGTCGCCCACCGGGAGCGCGGACAGCAGCATGACCAGCGCCAGGGCGAGGGCGAAGGCCAGCCCGCCGAGGCGCAGCGCCCGCGGCGCCGCCGCGGGCGAGCGCACGAGGAGCGTCACCCAGAGGACCCCGGCGAGCAGCGCGGGAAGCGTGACGTAGGGCAGGAGGTAGGTCGACGAGCGGTTCTCGGTGTAGCTGAACAGCGCGATCCCGTAGGCGGTCAGGCCCGCCAGCGCGACGAGCAGCGCCGCGTGCCGGGCGGCCACCTCCGGCCGGCGCCGGATCACCATCACGACGGCCGCGGCCGACGCCGCGTACCCCGCGCCCACGGCCAGGCCGGGGGACCACGGCTCGAAGCCGTACACGAGCTGCCCCGCCTTCCCCCCGCCCAGGAAGGCGCTCAGGTACCCGAAGTACTGACCCCAGGCGGGAAGGTCCCCCGTCCTGGCGAGCGTCGCGGCCGCGAAGAGGATGTGCGCGCATACGCAGGCCGCCAGCGCCAGCCCGGCCTGGCGGGCCAGCCAGCGCCGCCGGCCTTCGGCCGGCGCCAGCCAGGCCCGTGCGAGCAGCATCGCCGCGAGCGTCAGGACGGTGTAGGCGAAGGCCTCCAGGGCCCAGATCGAGGTGATCGCGACCACCACGAGCGCCGCGGCCCCCGCCACCGCCGACCGGCGCGGCCAGCGCAGCCCGGCGACCGTGGCGAGGATGAGCACCATGGGCGGCCCGAACCGCAGCGGTCCCTGCTGGGGCAGCGCGCCGATCGCGTAGTGCAGGCCGTAGACGAGCGCGACGACCCCGACCGCCAGCGCCGGAACCGCCAGCGCGCGCGGCGTGCCCGCCAGGCGCAGCACGGCGTAGCCCGCCATGTAGAACGCGGCCGTGAGCAGCCCGTCGAGCAGACCGTAGGTCCCGTAGCCGATGGGCGCCAGGTGGAACCAGGCCGCCAGGAAGTAGACGCTGCCCACGCCGTACTGCGAGACGGGGTTGTCCACCAGCAGCGTGCCCCCGCGCAGCACCTGGTTCGTCGGGCCGAGCAGGAAGTCGTGGTGGAACTGGATGATCCCCGGCTCGAAGAAGGCGTTGGGCACCGCTGAGGACGTCGTGAACACGACGAGATCCGGCACCGCGAAGGCGATCAGGACCAGCGCGAGAGCGTCGACCACCGGGCCCCAGGGCCGGGCCAGGCGCGGCACGGGCCGGTGGCCGAGCAGGGCGAGGGCGGCGCCGATCGCCACGATGCCCGCGACGAGCACCGCCACATCGCCCGTCGACAGGTGCGTGAAGCACAGGACGGCGGCGAACGCCGCGGCCCCCGCCGCCACGCCGAGCAGCTCCCCGCGGCCCGCCAGCGCCCGCAGCGGCGCCCACGGCCGGGGGCGGGCCGCGCGCGCGAGGACCGCCAGCGCCGCGACCGCCCACAGCGCCAC
>JAICJK010000021.1 GCA_025928415.1 Solirubrobacteraceae bacterium
CGGCGGCGCCGCGCCGGGCAGCCACGCACGCGGGCAGCGGCTCGGTGAACAGCGGCGCCATGATGTCGTGCGGATCGGGGCTGTGCTCGTGGCCGGTCAGATGGCCGAACTCGTGCACGAGCACGGTGCAGAACTTCGCCCACGTCCACGGAGCGCGGGGGTTGAACTCGACGCGGCAGGAGAAGTTGTGGTCCGGGTCGCCGTAGGCCGTGTGCCGGTTGGCCCAGCTCGACACGGCGTTGACGCGCCGGGCGCGCACCCGCCAGGCGATCGTCACGTGCCCCGAGCACGCCGCGGTGCCCCAGAACCCGTCGGCGACGGCCTCGGCCGCGCTGACGGCGCCCGGGGTCGCGATGGGCGGAGCCGCCGCCGACCTCGCGGCCACCGCGGGCGCGGACATCGCGCCGCAGCCTGCGAGGCACAGCAGGGTCGCGCTCCTGAGCAGGCGCCACGCGAGCGGTCGGTACTTGGCCGGCACGCCGACAAGGACAACGCCTCGATCCCTACCCCAAACCGGTGGGACGAGAAGCCGGGAGCATGCCCGCCCGGAAAGCGACGACCTCGCGCAGCCCGCTCAAGATCGGGGCGCGCCGGCCGAGAGCGCGCGCCGGGCCTCAGCGCCCGGTCGACCGGTGGGCGGGCGCCCGCGTGTGGCCGCGGCGGCCCTGCGCCGACTGCGGCCCGCCGTGCCCGCCGGCCGCGGACGCCTTGCCGATCACGCGCCGCAGCGCGGTGTCGTGCTCGCCCGCCTGCCTGCGCTCGCGCAGCGCGCTGCGGTGGAACTCGCGCAGCACGGCGTCGCGCTTGGGGTCGGGGACCGCGACCACGAGCTTCAGCATCGACGGCGTCTGGGCGACGATCCCGTCGAGCGTCGCGTCGTCGTCGGTGACGGTCACGAGCTGGCCGGCGCGGAGGGGCTTCATGTCCTCACCCTAGTGACCCGGAAGGCCGGCCCGCGGACGCGCCGGGGGCTCAGAGCCTCTCAGGACGCCACGGGGGCGGCGGCCACCGGGCGCTCCCGGTAGGGCTGCTCGGTGTCGGCGTCGGTCTGCTCCTCGTGGTAGACGGACTCGACGTTGACGGCCCAGATGTCGTGGCCCGTGGCGTGCAGGGCGTTGTCGACCGCGCGCATCGCGCTGAGCATCGAGTGGTCGGAGTTGTTGTAGCGGTGCAGCCCGTTGCGCCCGACCTGCTGGAAGCCCTCCAGCGGGTCCAGCCAGGTGCGGATCGTCGCCACGTTCTCGGCGTAGTCCTCGTCGTAGACCGGGTAGGCCAGCGGGACGCGCGTGACGTAGCCGCGGCGCACCTGCTCGGGCCGGGCGAGGCCGAGCTGCTCGAGCTCGCGCGTGGCCAGGGCGACGAGGTCCTCGTCGGAGGAGTTCCACATCTCGTCGCCGCGGAACACGAAGTACTCCATGCCCACGCAGGCCGTGTCCGGGTCGGGGACCATCCACGGGCTCCAGGAGCGGAAGTTCTGGATGCGCCCGACCTTCACGCCGTCCTCGTGGATGTAGATCCAGTTGTCCGGGAAGAGGTCCTCGCCGTCGAGGATCAGGGAGACGGTCAGGAAGTCGCGGTAGCGCAGGCTCCGGCCGGCCTTCAGCACCTCAGCGCGCGGCGGCGGGTCGGCGATCGACGCGGTCGCCTGCAGCGGCAGGGAGGAGATGACGTGGGCGGGCTCGATGCGCTCGCCGCCGGCGTGAATCGCGACCACGCGGCCGTCCTCGTGCTCGATCGCCTCGACCGGGGTCTCGAGCCGCACCTCGCCGCCCATCTCCTCGATGCGGGAGGTCATCATCTCCCACATCTGGCCCGGGCCGTAGCGGGGGTACTGGAACTTGTCGATCAGGGACTTGATCTTGTCGTCCTTGTTGCCCATGAACGCGGCCTTGGCGGCCGAGAAGAAGCTCAGCCCCTTGATCCGCTGGGCCGCCCACTCGGCGCGCAGCTCGGTCGTCGGGACGCCCCAGACCTTCTCGGTGTAGCCCTTGAAGAAGTGCGAGTACAGGCGCCACCCGAAGCGGTTGGACACCCACTGCTCGAGGTTGTCCTCGTTGCCCTTGGGCTTCAGCGCGGCCCGCAGGTAGGACAGCCCGCAGAGCATCAGCTCCCACGGCCCGAGCTTCTTGATGACGTCCATCCCGTTGAGCGGGTAGTCGAGGTACTTGCCGCGCCAGAAGATGCGGCTCATGCGCGGGCGCAGCAGGAACTCATCGCCCATGATCTCCAGCCAGAGGTCGTTGACCTCCTGGTTCTTGGTGAAGAAGCGGTGGCCGCCGAGGTCGAAGCGGTAGCCGTCGGGGTCGACGACCGTCTTGGCGATGCCGCCGACCTGGTCCTCGGCCTCGAACACGATCACGGGCTCGCCGGCCTTGGCCAGCAGGTAGCCCGCCGTCAGGCCGGCGGGGCCCCCGCCGATCACGACATAGGGGCGGGAGGCTCCAGGCTCGGTCGCGTCGAGGGCGTCCGAGGAGGTGGTCAACGTCATGGCTCCATCTTTCCCGGCCGACCGGCGTTTTCCGCGCCGGCCTAACCATCCCTAACCAGCGCTAACAGACGGCGGGGTGGCGATCTGAGCCTTCGCCGTCAGGGCCGCACGACGCGGTAGAGCACGGTCCTGACCCCGCGCGGCAGGTGCCGGTGCCCGAACCGCGGCTCCACGGCGATGCGGACCAGGCGCGGGTCGCGGTCGGCGACGCGCTGCCACTGGGCCGAGCGCCGCCGCACCAGCGCGGTCCACGGCGCTCCCCACGCCGCCGTGCGGATGATCGGCAGCGTGAGCACGAGCGTCTGGCCGGGGCGCATCGTCGACACCAGCCGGTTCAGCGTCGGCGTCGGGCGGGCGGCCTTCAGGCGGTCCTGCGCGTCGCGCCAGTCGAACACGCCGGGGTCGGGCATCGGCCCCAGCGACGTGGCCCAGCGCAGGTTGGGCGGGAAGTAGTAGTGCAGGACCGGCACCTGCTCGGGATGCACGGAGACGACGAGGTCGCCGGCCTGCAGGCTGCCGCGGAGGTTCGCGGCGACCGCCCGCACGTCGGACTTGTGGCTGATCGTCCCGGTCCGGGGGTCGAACCACAGCGCGAGGATGATCGCCAGCGCGACCAGCCCGAGGCGCCCCGCGTGGGCCAGGCCGGCGCCGGCCAGCAGCAGCAGCGGGCCGACGATGATCGCGAAGTAGCGCCCGGTGTAGGCCGGGGAGATCTGCGAGGCCGTCCAGGCGAACGCGAGCGCGGCGGCGGGCAGCACGCCCAGGGTCCAGACGGCCGTGCGGCGCAGGTCGGCGACCGCCTCGCCGCGCGGCGCCTGGACGAGCGCCGCCAGGCCGGCCCCGCCGGCCAGCAGCAGCCCGAGCGGCACGACCTGCCCGCCCAGCAGGCTCGTCAGCGGCCCGAGGATGTCCCCCGGCCCCGGGCGCTCGGACCAGGGCGCGCCGGTGTGCGCCGCCTGGAAGGCGAGCGACGGCAGCCACGGGGCGTAGAGCACGAACGTGATCCCGTAGGCGATCGCGGCGTCGCGCAGCACCGGCCGGCGGTCGGGCGCGGCACGCGCCGCCGGGGCGAGCGCCACGACGCTCGCCGCGGCCATGAACAGCCCCCAGTTGTGGGTGTAGACCAGCGCCGCGAGCGCGAGCGCGAACGGCACCAGGAACGCCCGCCGGCGGAACACGAAGACCTGGAGCTGCAGCGCCGCGACCACGAGCCCGAGGAGCCCCACCAGCGCGTACATCCGCGTCTCCTGCGCGTAGTACGTCAGGAACGGGTTGAGCGCGGCCAGGCCGGCTGCGCACCAGCCCGCCCGCTCCCCGAACATGCTGCGCCCGGCCCACCAGGCGACGGGGATCGTGGCCAGCGCGAAGGCGAGCGACATCGCATGCGTCGCGCCCTGGCCGTCGCTGAAGACGGCCATCCACACGTGCAGCATGAGGTAGTACAGCGGCGGGGAGCCGTCCTCGCGCAGGACCGACGGGATGTCGAAGAAGGGATGGGAGGAGATCCCCACCGAGAGCCCCTCGTCGATCCAGAACGGCGCGTGGATCGCCGTGCTGCGCAGTGCGAGCGAGAGGCCGACCAGGGCGCTCAGCCCGGCCGCCGCCACGAGCAGCGCGCGGACGCGCGGCTGGCTCGCCACGCGCTCGCGCAGGGACGCGCGGGCGGCGCTCGAGCTGGGGGTGGCCACGGCGCTCATCGGACCTTCCAGGGTACGGGCGCCGTCACCGGCAGGCGGCCACGATCCGCCAGTCGCGCGTCGCGGCGAGGGTCCGGACGGGCCCGGCCCCCAGCCCGCGCAGGGACGGCCCGGCGCGGCCGCCGGTGCTGGTCCGCACGCGGAAGACCACCCCCGGCCGCTCGGGGATCAGCTCCACGCGGGTCGTGTGGACGTGCAGCTGCCAGGCCACCGCGGGGACCAGGAAGGCCCCGGTGTACGGCGTGCCGCAGGCCAGCAGGCGCTTGGCGCCGCCCGCGGCGTCGACCGCCCGCGCGAGCTGGTGGGGCAGCTCGCCCTGGTAGCGCGCGCCGTCGAGCACCGCGTCGAGGCGATCGAAGGACGGCGCCGCGAACAGCACCGCCGCCCCCACGGCGGCGACCGCCGCGAGGCCGCGGCCCAGGCCGGCGCCCGCCACCGCGCGGATCGCCCGCAGCAGCTCGCCCGCCGCGCGCCCGGCCCCCGCGCCCGCGACGACCACCGCGAGCGTCACCGGCATGATCAGGTAGCGCTGGTTGCCCGAGAAGCCGTCCTTGGTCATGTAGGCCACGATCGCCACCCAGGCCGCCGCCATGGCCGCCAGGCCGGCGACCGTCAGCGCGTCGCGCCGCTCCCAGCGGCGCGCGAGCAGGCAGGCCAGCGCCAGCGCGAGGCCCACCCACAGCGGCCAGGTCATCATCTGCGCGGCCTTGTCGAGCACCTCGCGCGCCGGCGCGTCGGCGAACGCGGCCGAGTCGGCCCGCGGCGTGCGGGCGCGCGAGGCGGCCCGCAGCAGGTCGCCCGACCCCCACAGCTCGGGCGGGAACCACAGGAGCGGCACGAGCGCCAGCGCCGCCGCGACCCGCTTGAGCTCGGCGCGGTCGCGCCACACCATCCACAGCGCGTAGAGACCCAGGAACGGCCACGCCTCCGGGCGCAGCAGCCCGGCGGCGATCGCGAGCGCCAGCGCCTGGCGGCGGCGCCCGTCGAGATGGCGGTCGACGGCGCCCAGCACGCAGGCCGCCAGCAGCCCCTCGGAGTTGCCCAGCGCGCAGCTGCGCACGAACCAGGGGGCGATCAGCAGCGCGCCCGCGGCGGCCGCGCCGCCAGCCGCCGTCCCGCCCACGCGGCGCGCCACGCGGAAGGCGAGCACCACCGCGACCAGCGCGCCGGCGCGCGCGACCACGAGCCACAGCATCGGCGCGACGTCCGGGCCGGTGAGCGCGAACGGCGTCGTGAAGAGCACCGGCAGCGGCTTCCACGACGGCCCGTCGACCGTGCTCAGGTCGAGGTGCAGGATCTCGCGCCCCCAGATGATCCACGCCCACGGGTCGTAGGTCGGCGCGGACGGGAACAGCAGCGACGCCGCCGCCAGGGCCACGCAGGCGAGGACGATCCAGCGCAGGTCCACGCGGCGTCGCGTGCGCGGCGCCGCGGGAGCGTCTCGTGGTCGGTCGAGCAGGAGCATGCCGCGGGCGAGAGGGTAGGGGGTGGCCGTGCGGAGGCGGCGCGCGGCGTCCCGGCCCGAGGACCAGGCTAGCCCGAGGCCGCCGCGCCTCCCGCGCCCCGCGCCCTTCGCCCGCAGCTCGGAAGCTCAGCGCTCGCCGTCGCCGAGCCGTTCACGGCCCGCCGCGCTGAGGCCGTACATACGCTCGCCGGTGTGGATGTCCACCGGACCGGGCTCCAGCAGGCCGTCGCCGACCGCGGCCCTCCAGGCGGGCCGGACCTCGTCCTCGGACAGGCTGAGCTCCCAGGCCACGAGACCTGCGCTGGCCTGGCCGAGCTCCCGGACCGTGCTCAGCAGCCTCCGCTCACCGAGCACGGACGCGCCTTGTACCGCCTGTGAGACACACGCTAGCCCAACGTACCGCATTTCTGTCTCAGTCCTGCCGGGAGGGCCGCGCCGGCCGGTGGCCGGGCTCGACGGTGGCCACGGCCAGCGCCGCGACGCCCTCCTCGCGGCCGACGAACCCGATGCCCTCGCCGGTCGTGGCCTTGACGTTCACGTCCCCCGCCGCGAGCCCCAGCGCCTCCGCGAGGTTCGCGCGGATCGCGTCGCGGCGGCCGGCGAGCTTCGGCCGCTCGAGGATGACGGTGACGTCGACGTGGACGGGCCGCCAGCCCGCGGCGGCGACCCGCGCGGCCGCCTCGCGCAGCAGCCCCAGCGAGTCGGCGCCGGCGTAGGCCGCGTCGGTGTCGGGGAAGTGCTGCCCGATGTCGCCCAGCGACGCCGCGCCGAGCAGCGCGTCGATCACCGCGTGGGTCAGCACGTCGGCGTCGGAGTGGCCCACCAGCCCGAGGCCGCCCTCGTGCTCGAGCGGCACGCCGCCGAGCACGAGCCGGTGCCCCGCGGCGAGGCGATGGGAGTCCCAGCCGATGCCCGACCGGCTCACCCGAGCGGCTCCAGGCGCCGCTCGCGCCGCTCGAAGACGGCGAGCTCGGCCACGCCGAGCTCGCCGAGCAGCGCGACGGCCTGCTCGTACCGGAAGCCGAGCTGGTCGGGCACGTGGGCGTCGGAGCTCAGCGCGATCGGGTTGCCGGCGTCGAGCGCCATCTCCAGGAACGCGGCGCTCGGGTAGATCTCGCCGACCGGCTTGCGCAGCCCGGCGGTGGAGACCTCGATGGCGACGCCGGAGTCCGCGATCGCCTCCATCGCCAGGTCGTAGTAGAACCGGACGTCCCGGCTGGGCTGCGGGCGCTCCGGGCCCCAGTGCTTGACCAGGTCCGGGTGCGCGAGCACGTCGAACATGCCGGTCGCCGCGGCCTCCCCGAGCCAGGTGAAGTAGGTCCGCCAGACCTCGTCGGCCGAGCGGCCCCCCGTCCACACGTCGTAGCGGTCGTAGTCCAGCGCGCCTTCGCCGAGGAAGTGGATCGAGCCGATGACGTAGTCCCACTCGCGCGCCTCGAGGAGGTCGCGCATGCGCTCCTCGCGCCCGGGGACGAAGTCGGCCTCGATGCCGAGGCGCAGGTCGGTGTCCTCGCGGACGAACGCGCAGTAGGCGTCGAGGTCGTCGCGGGCGTTCTCCCGCCACAGCTCGTGGTCCCACACCTCGAGCGCCTGGGTGAAGCGGTAGACGTGCTCGCTGACGCCGAGCTCGGCGATCCCCCGCTCCTCCGCGACCACCCGGTAGCGCTCGGCGTTGGCGGCGGTGAAGTAGCGCTCGGCGGGCGTGTCGGGCTCGTCGGGGCGCAGGTGGACGTGGTAGTCGGTCAGCATCGGCCGCGCATCATCGCGGCTCGCGGGTCCGGAGGCCCAGCAGCGCCTCGGCGAGCTGGAGGTCCTCGGGGGTCGTCACCTTCAGGTTGGCGCGCGGGGCGGGCACGAGGCGCACGGTCCCGCCCTGCGCCTCGACGAGCGACGCGTCGTCGGTGGCGGCCGCGAGCACGGCGTCGTCCTGGGCGAGGACGCGCTCGAGGACCGCGCGATGGAAGACCTGCGGGGTCTGGACCGCCCACAGCCGCGAGCGATCCAGCGTCCGGACCACGACCTCCCCCGCCCCCTCCTTGATCGTGTCGGCGACCGGCGCCGCGGCGATCGCGGCGTCGCAGTCCTCGGCGGCGATCGCCTCCAGGCAGGCCTCGACGAGCTGCGGGGTGAGCAGCGGGCGCGCGGCGTCGTGGACGAGCACGAGGTCGGCGGGCCCCGCGGCGTGGAGCGCCGCGCGGACCGAGTGCGAGCGCTGCTCGCCGCCCGGCACCCCGTGGGTGCCCGGCGGCGCGGTCACCCCGGGCGGGAGGGCCACGACGATCCGCTCGAGGGCGGCCACCGCGCGCAGCGCCTCCACGCTCCACTCGAGCATGGGGCGCCCCGCGCAGCGGACGAACGCCTTGGGCCCCTGGGACCCGAGGCGCTCGCCGCGCCCGGCGGCCACGAGCAGCGCGACCGCGGTGGGCATGCGGCCGTAGGAGCCGGCGCTAGCTGCGGGCCGCGACCTTCGCGCCGGCCGACTCGGCCAGCAGGTTGTCGAGGTGCGCCTCGGCGTCGTCCTCGGTCTTGTCCAGCGCGTACATCAGCTCGGACGCCAGGACCTTCTTGGCGCGCGTGTACATCTGCTTCTCGCCGGTCGAGAGGCCCTTCTCGTGCTCGCGGATGGCCAGGTTGCGGACCACCTCGGCGAGCTCGTAGATGTCGCCCGTCTTGATCTTGTCCCGGTTGTGCTTGAAGCGCCGGTTCCAGTTCTTGGGCATGTCGGAGATGTCGTCCTCGAGGACGGCGAGGACCTTCTCGACGGTCTCCTCGTCGATGACGCGGCGCAGGCCGGCGACGCCCGCGTTCTCGCACGGGACCATCACGGTCATGTCGTTGTGCAGGATCTTGATGGTGAGGTACTCGCGCTCCTCACCGAACATCTTGCGCAGCTCCTTCTTCAGGACCCGTCCAGCCCCGTGGTGCGGATATACGACCTCGTCGCCGATCTCGAAGTCGATGTTGACGACGACCGGGACCTCCAGGTCCTCGGCCAGTGCTTCGCTCGTCTCGGGAATGGTGTCCTCCTTGGGTCAGAGCCGCGCGCGGGAGCGCTAACGCGGTGCGTGGTGCGACGTGCGCCCTGCAGGGTCAGGTCTGCAGGTAGCGATCCACGAGGTTGATCTCCTGCAGCCGGCGAAGGCCCTCGCGGATGTCCTTCGCCCGGATCTCCCCCACGCCCTCGACCGTCTCGAGCTCGACGTCGGTCGCGGCGAGCATCTCGTCGAGACCTCCGAACTCCCTGACGATCTGCTGGACGACCAGCTTGGGCAGGCGCGGGATCCGCCCGAGGATCCGGTAGCCCCGCGGGGAGACCGGGTAGTCGAGCGTGTTGAGCTTGCGGTCGTACCCCGTCAGCTCGGCCAGGCGGCCGAAGTCCAGGAGGTCCTGGTGGGGCAGGCGGCCGATCTGGTCCAGCGCGGCGGCGAACGCCTCGTCGGAGTCCTCGGCCAGGTAGTCGTGGACGAGCGCGGCCTTGTCGGCGGCGGTCCCGACCATCGTCTCCTCGAGCTGCATCTCGATCAGCCGGCCCTCGGTGCCCAGCTCGACGATGTAGCGCTCGATCTCGACGGCCATGCGCGTCACGAGCTCGGAGCGCTGGAGGACCGTCAGGACGTCGTGCAGCGTGGCGCCGCCCTCGAACTCCAGGGCGGTCAGGCGGGTGGAGACCTGGTCGAGGCGGGTGCGGTACTTGTCCAGGGTGGCCAGCGCCTGGTTGGCCTTCGCGAGCACCACGGGGATGTCCTCGAGGATGTACTTCGCCCCGTCGACGTACAGCGAGACGACCTCGCGCCGCTGGGAGATCGCGATCACCAGCGCGTCGGTCTGCTTGGAGACGCGCTCGGCCGTCCGGTGGCGGGTCCCGGTCTCGAGCGACAGGATCGTCGGGTCGGGGGTGAGCTGGACGTTGGCCCACGTGATCTTCGTCGCGTTCGCGTTGAGCGCGATCGCGCCGTCCATCTTGGCCACCTGGTACAGGAAGGCCGGCGTGTAGTCGATCTCGAGCTTGATGCCACCTGAGAACAGCGAGTTGAGCTCCTCCGGCTCGCCGATGACGATGAGGCCACCGGTCCGCGCGTGCACGATGTCGTCGATGCCTTCGCGCAGCGCCGTGCCGGGCGCGACCATCTCGAGCGCCTTTACGAGCCGGGGCTCTTGGCGGCTGTCGAGCTCATGGAGCTCATCCCCGGGTCGCTGCGCCATCGTGTCCCATCGTATCAGGTGACACCCTCGCCTTAACCCCCGCTCAACCGCGGATCCGGGTCGGCTGACCGGCGGTCAGCCCGGCGTCGCGCGCGGCGGGCCTCCCGCTGGGCCCGCCCCGCCCCGCGGGCGCGTGCGGCTCGCGGGGTTGACAGCCCTGCCCGGCGATGCGAGCCTTGCGGTCATGTCGGTAGACCAGTTTGCGCTGACACCGCTGCGAATTGGTCAGCTCTATGAGAGGATCGCCGGCCGGCTGCGCGAGGAGATCGCCGCCGGCGCGCTGCCGCCGGGCGCCCGCCTGCCGTCCGAGCGCGACCTGGCCAGGGCGCTGGAGGTCGGCCGGCCGAGCGTCCGCGAGGCGATCGCCGCGCTGAAGAACGACGGCCTGGTGGAGACGCGCGCCGGGGCCGGCACCTTCGTGACCGCCGATGCGCCTGCGCTCCTGCTCGACGCGCCGGCGGCGAGCCCGGACACGAGCGTCACCGCGCTGCTGGAGGCCCGGGCGGAGCTCGAGCCCGCGATCGCCGCGCTCGCGGCGCGGCGCGGCGAGCGCGACCCCGAGCTGGAGGCGCTGCTCGAGTCGATGTCCGGCGTCGCCTCGCTCGGCGACCCCGCGGCGCGCGCCCGCTGGCGCGACGGCGACCGCGCCTTCCACCGGCGTCTGGCCGCGATGACGGGCAACCCGCTGCTCGCGCGCGTCGGCGAGCTCGTCGCGGCGACGATGGACGAGCCGCTGTGGCGGCGCCTGCACGACGACGCGGTCACCGACCCGCGGCGCGCCCGCGTCTTCGCCGCCGAGCACCGCCTGATCTACGAGGCCGTCGCCGACGGCGACCCCGAGGCCGCCGCGCTGTACGCCGGGCGCCACGTCGAGCGCGTGCGCCGCGACATCACCGGATGAGAGGACCCGCCATGCCAGCCCAGCCGTTCACCTCGGTCATCCCCGCGATGATCACCCCGTTCACCGACGACCTCCAGGTCGCCGCGGACCGGCTCGCCGCCAACGCGCGCTCGCTGCAGGCCGCCGGCATCGCGCACGTCGTCGTCTGCGGGACGATGGGCGAGGCCGGCGCGCTGAGCGACGACGAGCGGCGCGTCGTCGTCGAGACGGTCCTCGCCACCGGGCTGACCGTGAGCGTCGGCGTCTCCTCCCCCGACGCGCCCACGGCGGCGCGCCACGCCCGCGCGGCCGCCGCGCTCGGCGCCGCCGGGGTCATGTGCCTGCCGCCGACCGCCTACCGCGCCGACGACCGCGAGCTCGACGCGCACTTCGTCGCCGTCGCGGACGCCACCGCGCTGCCGCTCATGCTCTACAACAACCCGGAGGCAGCGCGGCAGGACCTGCCGGCCGCGACCATCGCGCGGCTCGTCGAGGCCCACGACAGCATCGTCGCGGTCAAGGAGTGCTCGGGCGACGCCCGCCGGATCGCCCAGCTCGCCGAGCTGCTGGGCGAGCGCGCCGCGATCCTCGTCGGCGGCGACGACTGGGCGCTGGAGGGCTACGCCGCGGGCGCGAGCGGCTGGGTCTCGGGCGTGGCGAACGTCGCCCCGGAGCAGTGCCTGGAGCTCGAGGCCTGCGCCCTGGCCGGCGACCTGACGGCGGCCCGCGCGCTGCACCTGCGCCTGCTCCCCCTCGGGCGCCTGGACATGACGCCCAAGCTCGTGCAGTACTTCAAGGCGGCGCTGGACGAGACCGGCGGGCACGGGGGCCCCGTGCGACCGCCGCGGCTCGCGCTGACCGCCGCCGAGCAGGCGACCGCGCGCGCCGCCGTCGCCGCCCTGGGCGCCGGGCACGCGGCGGAGCAGGCGCTGCGGGCCTGATGCGCGCCGCCCGCGTCCTGCACGCCGTCGACTCCCACACGGAGGGCATGCCCACGCGGGTGATCACCGGCGGCGTGGGCGTCCTGCCGGGCGCGACGATGCTGGAGCGCAAGCTGCGCTTCGAGCGCGAGCGCGACGGCCTGCGCAAGCTGCTGATGCGCGAGCCGCGCGGGCACGGGGCGATGTCCGGGGCCATCCTCCAGCCGCCGTGCCGCGAGGACGCCGACTGGGGCGTGCTGTTCATCGAGGTCAGCGGCTGCCTGCCGATGTGCGGCCACGGGACGATCGGCGTCGCGACCGTCCTCGTCGAGACCGGCATGGTCGAGGTCCGCGAGCCCGAGACCGTCATCCGCCTCGACGTGCCGGCGGGCCTCGTCGAGGCCCGCGTCGCGGTGCGGGACGGGCGGGCGCGCGCGGTGACGATCCGCAACGTGCCCGCCTTCCTGCACGAGGCCGGCGGCGAGGCCGGCGGGGTGCGCTACGACATGGCCTTCGGCGGGAACTTCTACGCGATCGCCGACGCCGCGTCGGCCGGGCTGGCCGTCGGGCCGCAGCACGCGGGCGAGCTGATCGAGGCCGGCCTGGCGCTGATGGCCGCCGTCCCCGAGCCGGTGCACCCCGAGGACCCCGATCTCCGCGGCTGCCGTCACGTCATCTGGACGGCGCCCGGCGCCGACGGCGCGGACGGCCGGGCGGCCACCGCGATCCACCCCGGCTGGGTCGACCGGTCCCCGTGCGGGACCGGCACCAGCGCCCGGATGGCCCAGCTCTGGTCGCGCGGCGAGCTGGCCCTCGGCGCGCCGTTCGTGCACGAGTCGATCATCGGGACGCGCTTCGAGGGGCGCCTCGTCGCCGAGGCCACCGTCGGGGGCCGCCCGGCCGCGATCCCCGAGATCACGGGGCGCGCGTGGATCACCGGGATGGGCCAGTACCTGCTCGATCCCGACGACCCGTTCCCCGAGGGCTTCAGTGTCGGCTGACCCGTCCCCGAGGGCTTCGGTGTCGGCTGACCCGCTCCCCGAGGGCTTCGGTGTCGGCTGACGCGTTCCCCGAGGGCTTCGGTGTCGGCTGACGCGATCGTCGTCGGGGCCGGGATCTGCGGCGCGTCGGCGGCGTTCGCCCTGCGCGAGCGCGGCCTCGACGTCCTGCTGGTGGACCGCGGGACGGTCGCGGGCGCCACGACGGGGCTGGGCGAGGGCAACGTCCTGGTGTCCGACAAGCACCCGGGCCCGGAGCGCGACCTGGCGCTGCTCGGCCGCGCGCTGTGGGCCGAGCTCGGCGTGCGCTTCTCCGCAGCGCGCGTCACGCGCAAGGGCGCGCTCGTGCTCGGCCACCCCGGCGGCGCGGACGCGTCCGGTTTGGAGCCCGCGCTGGCGCCGGGGACCCGGGCGCTGCTGGAGGCCGGCGACCTGCAGGTCGACCCGGGCGGGCTCACGCGCGCCCTGGCCGCGCAGGTGCGCGTGCGCGAGGGCGCCGAGGTCACGGGCGTGGGCCCGGGCGCGGTGACGCTGCGCGGCGGCGAGCGCCTGGCCTGCGAGCACGTGGTGGTGGCGACCGGGCCGTGGGCGGCGAGCCTCACCGGGCTGCCGGTCGAGCCGCGCAAGGGCCAGCTCGTCGCGCTGGCCGCCCCGCGCGGCCTCGTCGCCCACAAGCTCGTCGAGGCCGGCTACCTCGACGCGGCCGCGGGCGACGCGGCCGAGCTGATGCTCGCGAGCGTGATCGAGCAGACGCTCGACGGCGACGAGGTGCTCGTGGGCTCCAGCCGCGAGCGCGTCGGCTTCGATCCCGCCGTCCGCCCCGAGGTGACGCGCGCGCTGGTGCAGCGGGCCGCCCGCTGGGTCCCGGCGCTGCGCGACCTGCCGGTGACGCGCGCATGGTGCGGCTTCCGGCCCTGGCTGCCCGATGGCCTGCCCGCGATCGGCGCCCTGCAGGACGGCCTCTGGACCACGACCGGCCACGAGGGATCGGGCATCGGGCTCGGGCCCGTCTCGGGGCGGCTGCTCGCCCAGCTCGTCTGCGGCGAGGCGCCGGACCTCGACCCGGCGCCGTTCGACCCGCGGCGCTTCGCGCGCGGCGCGAGGCCGGCCCGCCTCGCGGCCGAGCGCCGCTGACGGCTACGCCGCTGCCGCGCGCGCCGCGCGGCC
>JAICJK010000241.1 GCA_025928415.1 Solirubrobacteraceae bacterium
CGGGTCGCCTGCGCGGTGAACGTGAGACCGGCGACGCCGCGCAGCCCGTCGAACCGCGGCGGGTCCACGGCGTGCGGCTCGCCGTCCACCCACACCGTGTTCTCGCCCGGGTGCATCCCGTCGACGAGGTTCCACATGACCGCCGCGCCGGACTCCGCGACGCCCGCGCCGGCCGACCACAGCCACGCCGTGTGCCGGGGATGCCGGCCGGCCGACTCGTCCAGCAGCCCCGGCGCGTCGATCGCCCGCCCGAGAACCGTGCCGGTCACGCGCCCCGGCGTCTTGCGCGTCCAGGTCGGGCCGGTGGTCGCCTCGATCGCCCGGCCGGGCGCGAAGGCCAGCTCGGGCGCGCCGGCGCGCCGCCCCTCGCGCAGCTCGTGCCCGTCCCACACCGCCCACCAGCTCGCCCGCACGAGCCCGACCCGCGCGGTGGCGGCGCACAGCATCACGTCCGGCCCGAACGCGCCCAGCCACCGCCACCGCTTGTGAAACGCCACGGGCGGGGACGATATGCTCAACGCTGCGATTGACTGACGAGTCAATCCGGGTGTGGGGAAGGAGAACCTCGTGCGAGCCGCCGCCGTCCAGCTGCAGTCGACCCCGGACCGCGACCGCAATCTGGCGGCCGCCGACCGCCTCACCCGCGCCGCCGCCGCGGCGGGCGCGCAGCTCGTCGTGCTGCCGGAGAAGTGGCCGGCGCTGGGCGACCCGCGGGACACGCCGTCCTTCGCGCAGGCGCTCGACGGCCCCGCGATGACCTGGGCGGGCGCCGTCGCCCGCGAGCTGGGGATCGACCTCGTGGCCGGCTCGCTCACGACCGATGACGGCGACGCGCGCCACAACACGTCGATCCACTTCGGCCCCGACGGCGAGCCCCGGGCCGCCTACCGCAAGATCCACATGTTCGACGTCGAGGTGGGCGGGCACGTCTACAAGGAGTCCGCGCACGAGGCGCCGGGCGAGGAGGTCGTGCTGTCGCAGACCGCGGACGGGGCCGGGCTCGGGCTGACCGTCTGCTACGACCTGCGCTTCCCCGAGCTCTACCGCATCCTCGCGGTCAAGGGCGCGCAGATCCTGGTCGTGCCGGCCGCCTTCACGCTGGCCACCACCCGCGAGCACTGGGAGATCCTGCTGCGCGCGCGGGCGATCGAGGACCAGTGCTTCGTCGTCGCCGCCAACCAGTACGGCGAGCATGCGCCGGGCATCCGCTCGGGCGGGCGCTCGATGATCGTCGACCCGTGGGGCGTCGTGCTGGCCACGGCGCCGGACGCGGAGACGTTCGTCACCGCCGACCTGGACCTCGAGCGCCAGGCCGAGATCCGCCGCACGCTCCCCTCGCTGGCCAACCGCCGGCCGCAGGCCTACGAGTGGCCGGCCGAGGTGCACGCCTAGTGGCGACGTCACGCCAGGCCGTCGACAAGCGGCGGGTCATCCTCGACGCCGCCGTGCGCGTGTTCGCCCGCCAGGGGTTCCACACCTGCCGGGTGTCGGACATCGCCGACGAGGCGGGCGTGGCCTACGGCCTCGTCTACCACTACTTCCAGTCCAAGGACCAGGTGCTCGACACGCTGTTCCTCGAGCGCTGGGACGTGCTGCTGGACGCGATCCGCGAAACCGACTCGCTCGACCTCCCGGCCACCGAGAAGCTCGCGGCGATCGCCGGGTTCATCATCGAGTCCTACCGTCACGATCCGGACCTCATGAAGGTGATCATCATCGAGGTCACCCGCGCGGCGAACTCGTTCGGCGGCGCGCACATCGGCAAGATCTCCGAGGCCTATGAGCTGATCGCCGGCGTCGTCCGCAAGGCCCAGGCGACGGGCGAGTTCCGCACCGAGATCCCCGCCGAGTTCGCCGTGATGGCGTTCTACGGCGCGCTCGAGCAGGTGCTCACGGGCTGGATCTTCGGCCTGCTCGACCAGGGCGACGAGGCCTACGAGGGCGCCAAGGCGCACGTGGTGGAGACGATCTGCCGCGGCCTGGCCGCATAGACTCCGCCGCCATGAGCGACAACGATTTGGTCAAGCGCCTCGCCTGGTCCGGAATGGTGGCCGGGGTGGGCGCGCTGGCCTCGATCGCCACCACCCGGATCGCCGCGATGATTTTCCGCCGCATCTTCGGGGAAGATCCGCCCGAGTGAGCACGGACGATCCCCAGCGCACGCAGGAGTGGACCGCTCCCGCCGAGGACGAGCTCGAGCAGCCCGAGGCCGCCGAGGCCCGGCAGGCCGAGCTGCGGTCCGAGCTCGCGGAGACCGACGCGCGCCGCGCCGAGGAGGAGACCGGCAAGGCGCACGAGGACGTCGAGGCGGCGGAGAAACTCCAGGAGAAGCTCTCGCGCAAGGAGCGCAAGCTCAAGGAGCGCGCCGAGCGGGCCGAGCAGGAGGCGGCGCTGGCGCGCAAGCGGGCCGAGGAGGCCGAGCCGCCCGAGCACGAGGGCGCGCTGTCGGGCGCGCACGTCACCCAGCCCGGCCTGGGCACGGAGACCGACCCGGCGGCCGCGGCCGCGGCGGCCCGCTCGCAGTACGAGGCGGCGGAGCTGCAGCACGAGAACGAGCGCCTGGCCGCCGCGCAGGGCGCGCTCGAGCGCCCGGAGGTCCGCGCCGGCCTGGCGTTCGCCGGCGCGTTCCTGGCCGCCCGCATCCTGAAGCGCATCTTCGACTGACACAGGCATGACGGACCAAGACACATCCGAGCTGGGCCAGGCCATCCAGGAGGTCAGCGAGAAGGCCTCGCTGCTCGTGCGCGAGGAGATCGCGCTCGCCAAAGCGGAGCTGACGCAGAAGCTCAGCGGGCTCGCGCGCGGCGCGGCGATCGGCGCCGCGGCCGGCGTGTTCGCCGTCTTCGCGCTGATCTACTTCTTCCACTTCGTCGCGCTCGCGCTCGACGCGCTGTTCGGCGTCGACCCGTGGGTGGGCTACCTGATCGTGTTCGGCGTGCTGATCCTGCTGGCCGTCGTCGCCGGGTTCATCGCCGCGCGGCTGTTCCGCAAGGGGACGCCGCCGACGCCGCAGATGGCGATCGAGGAGGCGCAGCTGATCAAGGCGACGCTCACCGCGCCGCACCCGGCGACGCCGACCACCGCCACCGAGCGCGCGGAGGCGAACCGGTGACCGCGCGCTCCCCCGAGGAGATCCGCCGCTCGATAGAGGCCAACCGGGCGGAGCTCGGCATGGCCGTCGAGCGCCTGCGCGGCGAGGTGACCAAGGCGACCGACTGGCGCGGCCAGCTGCGCCGCCACCAGCGCGAGGTGGTGATCGGCGCGGCGGTCGCGGGCTTCGTCATCGGCGGCGGGATCGCCGCCTTCACCGGCCTCGTGACCGGACGTCGCCGCAGTCGTTACTACTAAGGCTTGCAGCCCCTGACCTAGCTGGGGGCGGGCTCGGTGGGTGACACCAGCTCGCCCACCGCCTGGTCGTGGCGGTAGCGCCACCACTCGCGGATGCCGATCTGCACCGAGGCGGCGACGGGGATAGCCACCAGCGCGCCGAGGACGCCGAGCAGCGTCGCGCCGAACAGCACGGAGACGAGCACGACGAACGGGTGCACGTCGACCGCGCGGCGCTGGATCTGCGGCTGGATCAGCGTGTTCTCCACCTGCTGGTAGATGACCGAGAAGATCGCCCACACGATCGTGGCGGTCGGGAAGTCGGCGAACACGGTGACGATCCCGACGACGACCGCGCCGAGCGTCGCGCCGACCAGCGGGATCAGGTCGGCGAAGAAGACGATGATGGCCAGCGCGGCGCCGAACGGGACGCCGAGGATCAGCAGGACGACGTAGGCGCTGACGGCGGCCACCGTCGCCTGCGCGAGCGCGCCGCCCACGTAGGAGCCGACGGCGCGGCTCATGTGGTCCAGCGCGGTGCGGATGCGCTCGCGGTGCTCGGGTGGTCGCAGCTCCAACGCGCGGTCGACCCAGCTGCGGCCGCTGCCCAGCAGGAACGCGGCGAGCACGAGGATGGTGAACAGCGCGAACAGCGAGTTGACCAGGCCGAGGCCGATGCCGCCCAGCACGCTGGCCGCGTCGCCGATCCGCGCCGGCAGCTTCTGCGCCTGCTCCTTGAGCTTGCCGACGACGTCGTAGTTCTTCTCGATCTTGCGCAGCGTCGGGTTGCGGTGCGAGAAGTCCTCCGCGTCCTGGGCGTACTCCGGCAGGTTCTCCACGAGGTTGTTGAGCTGCGTGACCAGCGGCGGGACGACGAGCGCCCCGATGCCGATCGGGACCAGCAGCAGGCCGAGGTAGACGAGCAGGATGGCGAATCCGCGGCGCATGCGCTCGTTGAGCCAGTTCACCGGCCCGGACAGCGCGACGGCCAGGAACGTCGCGATCAGCACCCAGCCGATGGGCTTGCGCAGCAGGTAGACGAGGTAGAGCGAGATCGCCACGCAGACGACGACCAGCACCGTGCGGGCGACGTCCCGCGCCGACAGGCCGGGTCTGACCTGCACGGCCGGCGGCTCGGGCCGGCGCGGGGGATCGAGCGGGACGCCCACCGCCCGGTGGTTCCAGCCGGGCTGGCCGAATCCTTCAGAGCGGGCCGAGCAGCGCGGTGCGCAGGCCGGCGCAGCCGAGCAGGCCCGGGCCGGTGTGAGTGCCGATCACCGGGCCGATCTCGGAGATCACCTCGGGGTCGCGGGCGAAGATGTCGCGGCCGCGCTCGGCCAGGCGCTCGGCGGTGTCGAGGGCCTGGATGTGCTGCACGCCGAACGCGTCGCAGCCGTTCTCGCGCGCC
>JAICJK010000060.1 GCA_025928415.1 Solirubrobacteraceae bacterium
CGGGCGATCCCGGCGGCGGCGTAGCCCGGCGGGAAGCGGGTGTGGGCGTCCATGCGCACCACGTACTCGCCGCGCGCCGCCCGCAGGCCGGCGTTCAGCGCGTGCGGCGTGCGGCGCGCCGGGTTGTCGAGCAGCCGCACGCGCGGGTCGGCCGCCGCCGCCCGGGCGACGATCGCCCGGCTGCCGTCGCGCGAGCCGCCGTCGACGACCAGGATCTCGAGCGCGCCGTCGAGCTCCTGGGCGCGCATCGCGGTCAGGGACCGCTCCAGGTCGCGGGCGCCGTCGAGCAGCGGGACCACGATGCTGGCCAGCGGCGGGTCGCCCGCCGCTGCCGCGCCGCTGTCGTCCCCGCGCCCCATGCGCCAAGTCTGCCAGCGCCGTGCAGCGGTGATCGCGGGTGGCGGTCGCGCGTCGTCCGGCGCGCGGGCCGCGGTAGGCTGGGCCCGGAAGCCGATACAGGGGAGTGATCGTGGGGTACGCGCGGGCGTCCAGCCTCGTCGGAATCGATCGCCAGTCGTTCGCCGACGCGTTCGCGAGGCGCTCGCTGCACGTCGCCCACGGACTCTCGGAGCATCCGCTGTTCACGCTCGAGGCGATCGCGGACCTCGCGGACCGGCTGCCGCCGGCGTCCGTGCGCCGCGAGCGCGGCCGGCTGCCGTTCGTGAACACCGACGGCTACGTCGACGTGGGGGAGGGGCCGCCCTCCGAGACGATCCTCGACATCGAGCGCAACGGCTTCCGCGTGTCGCTGCGCGACATCCACCAGGCGCCGGAGTACGCCGCGCTCATCCACGACTGCCTCGACGAGGTCGCGTCCGTCGTCGGCGACCGCGAGGGCGGGATGGTCGACCGCGCCGGCTACCTGTTCATCTCCTCGCCGGCCGCGACGACGCCGATGCACTTCGACGTCGAGCACAGCTTCCTGCTCCAGGTGCGCGGGACCAAGCACGTGCACGTCGCCGCGTTCGACGACGATCCCGAGGCCCTGCAGCGCGAGCGCAGCCGCTACCTCGACGGGGCCGGCTGCGACTTCGAGGCGATGACGGCGGTCGCCGAGACGTTCACCATCGACGCCGGCCGCGGCGTCTACCTGCCGTCCTACGTGCCGCATTGGGTCGAGACGGAGGCCGGGGCGTCGATCTCGTTCTCCATCCCGTTCTACACGGCGTTCTGCCGCCGCGCGGAGACCGTGCACCGGATCAACCGGCGGCTGCGCCGGCTGCACCTCTCGCCCCGGCCGCCCGGCGCCTCGGAGCCCGTCGACCGCACGAAGGAGGCGGTCTTCCGCTCGTGGATCGCGCTGCGCGACGCGCGCCGCCGCCGCCTCGCCTGACCCGCGTCCCGCGCACGCCGTGAGCCGGCTGGAGGTCGTCGCGCTCGAGGACCCGGCGAGCCTCGGCGGCCTCGTGCGCGAATGGCGCGAGCTGGCGCTGAGGCTGGACGGCTCCTCCTGGTTTCAGTCCCCCGACTGGGTCCTGGCCTGGTGGGCGACGGTCGCCGGGCGCCCCCCCACGCGGATCGCCACCTGGCGCGGGCCCACCGGGCGCCTGGAGGCGCTGGTCGCCCTGAGCGAGGACCGCACGCGCCTGCACGGCAGGCTCCCGCTCGACCTCCGCGTCCTGGTCAACGCCGGCAGCGGGCCCGGCGCCGCCGACCACTGCGGCTGGCTCGTGCCGGCGGACCGGGCCGGCGAGGTCGCCGCGTGGGTCGAGGAGGCGCTGCGGGGCGCGGGCCTGCTGCTGCGCGGCGCCGATCCCGCGTTCGGGCCGCCGCCGCTGCCGCGCGCGGCGCGGCTCATCGCGGTCACGCCCTGCCCGCGCCTGACCCTGCCCGGTCCCGGCGAGAGCGTCGGGCGGTCGCGCGAGCTGCGCCGCCAGCTCCCGCGCTTCACCCGCCGCCTCGAGCGCGAGGGCCTGCGCTTCGAGTGGGTGGCGCCCGGGCGGGTCGACGCGCGGCTGCTGCGCGCGCTGTTCGCGCTGCACGCCCGCGCGCGGTCGGCCCGTGAGCGGGGCACGAGCTTCGGGCCGGGACAGCTTGCGCTCCACGACCGCCTGGCCGCGGGGTCCGGGTCCCACGGCGGCGGACCCGCCGCGGTCGTGGCGCGGCGCGACGGCGAGGTGGCGGGCGTCCTCTACGGCTTCTGGTGGAAGGACGCCTTCGCCGCCTACCAGTGGGGGTGGGACCCGGCGTGGGCGCGCTTCAGCATGGGCAGCGTGCTGACCTACCAGGCGATCCGCCTCGCGGCGGAGGCGGGCGCCCGCACGCTGGACCTCCTGCGGGGCACGGAGCCCTACAAGTACCGCTTCGGCGCCGTCGACCATCACGACGGCACGTGGCTCGTCCCGCGCGGCCCCGCCGGGCTGCTGCTCGCCGCGCGCTACCGGCTCAGGGACCGGATGCGGGCGAGCCGCCGCCCCGAGCCGTTGGCCTCCGCGTGATAGGAGGACGACGACCGCGCCCCGTCGTCGCCGATCACCACCCATCCGGCCGGGCTGAGGTGGGCGCGCTGGAGCAGCTGGACCGTCCTCCGCAGGGCCTCGCGGTTGGTGTGCTGCGGGCGCACGACGACGAGCAGGTCGTCCACGTGGCCCGCGACGGTCAGCGGGTCGCCGACCTCGCCCAGCGGCGCGCTGTCCACGACGACGTAGTCGGCCAGCTCGGAGGCCTGCGCGAGGATCTCGCCGATCCGCCGGTCGAGCCCGCGCATGAGGGAGTTGCCTCGCGAGCCCTTGGCGGCAGCGAGGACCTGGAGGTTCGGTCGCGCCGCCTGCAGCAGGTCGTCGAGCGCGACGCTCTCGGTGAGCAGGGCGACGAGCCAGTTGGAGGGCTCGAGGCCGAGCTGGCGGGCGATGTCGGGCCGGCGCAGATCGCAGTCGACGAGGATCACGCGATGGCCCGCCGCGACGAGCGCGAACGCGAGGTTGAGCGCCGTGCTGGTCTTGCCGTCGCCGCTCGACGCGCTGGTGACCATGACCGTGTGGCTGCCGCCGCCCGCCGCGGCACGGCGCTGGTCCAGCTCGATCTGCAGTGTCCTGAACGCCTCGCGGACCGACCACGCGAACTCGTCGCTCGCGGCGTGGCGGCCCTTGGAGGCAGTGGCCGGCACGCGCAGCATGACCGGGATGGGCGCGAGCCCGAGCAGCTCGCCCACGTCGCGCACCCGCCGGTCGAAGCGCTCGAGCAGCAGCGCGGCGATCGAGCCCAGGGTGAACCCGGCGATCGCCGCCAGGACGAGCACGAGCGCCGCCGGGGCCCCGGTCGCCGCGCTCGGCGGCTGCGCGCTCTGGGCGCGCGTGAGCGTCGGGTCGCCGCGCTCGCGCACGGTCCGCAGCTCCGCCAGCCGGGCGGCGTCGGCGGGCACCGGCCGCGGGCCGATGGCGGCGATGGCGGCGTCGAGCTGGCGATCGAGCTGCGCCGCGCGCACGGCCAGCGCGCTGCTGAGGTACTGGTCGGCCAGGCGCGCCGCGGCGCCGGGGGAGCTCGCCGACGCGGTGATGCTGAGGATGTTGCTCTCCCCGAGCGGCTGGACGTCGACGCGCTGCTGGACGTCGTCGGCCGTCAGCCCCCCGCCGAGGCGGCGGGCGGCGTCCCGGGCGGCCACCGGCGAGGTGACGAGCGCGGCGGCCGTCTGGACGGTCCGCGTCGGGTCCCCCGAGTCCCGCAGCAGCGAGGTCCCCAGGAAGGTCCGGTCGTCCTGCGGCAACGGGTTGACCAGGAGCTGCGCGGTGCTCTTGTAGGTCGGGGTGCGCGCGGCCAGGAGCGGGATCGCCACCGCGAGGGTCGCCACGGTGACGAGCGCCACCAGCACGCGCCGGGCGCGGATGGCGCTGAGGTACTGGCCCAGCGCGGCTGTGCCCTCGTCCGGCCCGGAGGAGGTGACGGTCATGAACTGGCGCTTCGGTGCGCTCGGGAGCCCTGCGAAAGCAGGGATATGCTACCCGCACCATGCGGCCGGACGGACGGTTGGGCGTCGTCGTGCTGGTCGACCGCCTGGTCCACGGTGGCGCCGAGCGGGTGGCCGCCGACCTGGCGACGCACCTCGATCCGGAGCGCTTCGCCACGACGTTGTGCGTGTCGCGCTGGCCCGACCCGGAGCACGCCCGGGCCCCGGAGGTCCCGGCTCGCCTGCGGGCCGCCGCCGAGGCCGCGGGCGTCACGCTCCTCGCGCTCGAGCGGCGCGGGCGCTGGGACCTCGCCGCGTGGCGGCCGCTCGTGCGCCTGCTGCGCAGCGGCGACGTCCAGGTGATCCACGGCCACATGACCGGTTCGAACGTCTGGGCGGTCGTCCTCGGTCGGGCGATCGGCCTGCCCGTCGTCGTCGCCCACGAGCACAGCTGGGCGTTCAGCGGCTCGCCCGCACGGCGGCTGCTCGACCGGCACGTCATCGCGCGGGGCAGCGACGCCTTCGTCGCCTGCTCGGCCGAGGACCGGCGGCGGATGATCGAGCTGGAGGGCATCCCCGCGAAGGACATCGCGCTGGTGCCGAACGGGATCGCCCCGCGCGCGCCGCGCGCCGGGCGCGACGTCCGCCGCGAGCTCGGCATCCCCGGCGGCGCGCCCGTGGTCGGCAGCGTGGGGGCGCTGCGCGCGGAGAAGCGGTTCGACGTCCTGGTGCGGGCCGCGAGCGCGCTCGTGGCCCGGCGGCCGGACGCGCGGGTCCTCATCGCCGGCGACGGCACCGAGCGCCGGCGGCTGGAGGCGCTGGTCTCCGGCCTCGGGTTGTCGCGCAGCGTGCTCCTGCTCGGCGCCCGCGACGACGTCCCCGACGTGCTCGCCGCGCTCGACGTCGCGGTGACCTGCTCGGACTTCGAGGGCGCGCCGCTGTCCGTGCTCGAGTACATGGACGCCGCGCTGCCCGTGGTCGCCACCCGGGTCGGCGGGTTGCCGGACCTGCTGCAGGACGGCGTGCACGGGCTGTTCGTCCCGCGTCGCGATCCGGCGGCGCTGGCCGGCGCCGTCGACGAGCTCCTGGGCGACCCCGCGCGCCGCGAGCGCATGGGCCGGGCGGGCCGCGAGCGGCGTCGCGGGGAGTTCACGCTGGAGGCCATGGTCGCGCGCGTGGAGGCGCTGTACGAGCGCCTCTACGCGAACTCCGCGCGGCGGCCGGGCCGGCCCTCAGCCGTCGGCGGCGGCCGGAGCCGAAGCGGGCGCGGGGGCCGCCGCTGAGTCGCAGGCCGGCGAGGCGACGCCGTGCCAGATGAGCCCGTCGGACGCTGCCCCCCGGTCCTCGGCGCGGGCGGCCAGGGTCGCCGTGACGGTGTGCCGCCCGAGCCCGAGCAGCGTCTCGAGCAGGATGACGAGGTCGAGCGCGAAGCAGCGGTGCTCGAGGTAGTAGAGGTCGTGGGACAGCTTGACCGCCGACCCGAAGTCCGAGCGGGCGTAGCCCGAGCGGATCTGCCCCCAGCCCGTGATGCCCGGGCGGACGAGGTGGCGGCGCTGGTAGAACGGCAGCGCGCGCTCGAGGTGCAGGACGAACGCCGGCTGCTCGGGCCGCGGGCCGACGAGGCTCATCTCCCCCCGCAGCACGTTGACGAGCTGCGGCAGCTCGTCGAGGTGCGTGCGTCGCAGGAAGCGCCCGATGCCGGTGATCCGCGGGTCCTCCGGCTCGGCCCACAGCGCGCCGGCCGCCACGCCGGCGCGCATCGTCCGCAGCTTGATCAGGGAGAACGGCCGGCCGCCCTCGCCGATGCGGCGCTGGCGGAACAGCACCGGGCCCCCGTCGCGGCGGATGAGCAGCGCGATCACCGCGAGCATGGGCAGCATGGCGGCGCCGAGGAGGATCGCGCCGCCGACGTCCAGCGCGCGCTTGGCCCACGCGGCCGGGCGGCGCGCCTGGACGATCAGGCCGGAGCGCCACCACGTCGCGTCGATGTCGGCGGTCGGGACGTGGCCGAAGGCGAGCTCGTAGGACTCCGCGAGGTCCAGGACGCGCACGGGCAGCTCGAGCGACCCCGCCACGAGCTGCTCGAAGACCTCCACGGCCGGGACCTCCCGCGACAGGACGAGGATGTCGATGCGGTGCTCGACCACGAGGCGCCGGAGCTCGTGGACGCCTCCCAGGCAGCCCTCCGGCCCGATGCACCCCAGCAGCTCGACCGGCGCCCCCGGAAGCTCGCCGAGGTCGGCGTCGAGCCGGTTCGCGGTCGCGGGCGAGCCGACGACGGCGACGCGCGTCCACGGTCGCCGGGCCGGCAGCCGCCGGGCCGCCGCGGCCGCGAGCACCGCCAGCAGCGCTCCGGCCGCCCACACGGCCAGCGAGCGCCGCGGCTCGGCGTGCGGGGACTCGAGGCCCAGCTGCAGCAGGGCGACCAGGGCCACGCCGGCGCTGACCGGGGCGGCGGGCCACAGGCGTCCCACCGCGGGGAGGAACGTCACCCAGGGCGCCCGGCGCCTGAGCGCCGAGTGGGCGCCGAGCGTCGCCAGCAGCGTCGCGCCGGCCTCCGGCAACAGCGCCCCGCCGCCCATGGCGACCACGGTCGCGGCGCTTCCCAGCGCTCCCCATGGCGCGCGCAGCAGCGCTCGCGCGAGGTTTCCGGCCGGCGAGCCGGTCGCCCGGGCGGCAGCGTGCTCCGCGGCGCGCGCGGGGATGGCATCCACCATCTCCACGATCCGGGGTATTCCCCGGCCGGGGCGTTCCGTCGCGGGTGAGATTCGGCCCCGGGAGGTGAGGTTCCTCCCCGCCTCAAGCCGCATCGCCCGTGGCCGACCACGGGGGCGTGGACCTCCCCACCACGAGCGTTCGCTGATGGCCGGCGAGAAGACCGAGAAGGCGACACCCAAGAAGCGCGCCGAAGCCCGGAAGAAGGGCCAGGTCGCGCGCAGCGCCGACCTCAACGGCGCCGTCGTGCTGCTCGCCGGGCTGTTCGCGCTCGGCGTCGCGGGCCCCGGTGCCGCCAACCGGATGGGCGACGCGATGCGCCAGTCGCTGACCCAGGGCGCCGATCCCGGGGTCGTCTCCCGCGACCAGATCGGCGGGCTGATGATGCACATGGGCTCCGCGGTGCTGTGGGCCCTCGCGCCGGTGGCCTTCGCCTGCATGCTCGCCGGCGTCGTCGTGAGCGTCGCCCAGGTCGGCTTCAAGCCGTCGGGCAAGGCCGTCATGCCCGACCCGAAGCGGATCAACCCGCTGAGCGGCGCGAAGAACATCTTCGGCCCGAACGCCCTCTTCGAGGCGTTCAAGTCGGTCTCCAAGGTCGGCATCGTCGGCGCGGTGACCTTCGCGTTCGTCGCCCCGAAGGTCACGCAGCTCGGCGCGATGGTCGGCATCTCGCCGATCGAGCTGGCCTCCGGCATCAGCTCGGACGTCCGCTCGATCGCCCTGCGGGCGGCCGCGGCCTACCTCGTCCTCGGCCTCGTCGACTACGCCTACCAGCGCTACCGCACCGAGAAGAGCCTGAAGATGGACGTCCAGGAGCTCAAGGAGGAGTCCAAGGGCCAGGAGCTCCCGTCCGAGGTCAAGGGCGCGATCCGCCGCCGCCAGATGCAGCAGGCGCGGGCGCGCATGATGCAGGCGGTCCCCGACGCCGACGTCGTGGTGACCAACCCGACCCACTTCGCCGTGGCCCTGAAGTACGACGGGTCGCGGCCCGCCCCGCAGGTGGTCGCCAAGGGGCAGGACCTCGTCGCCCTGCGCATCCGCGCGCTCGCCGAGGACAACGACGTGCCGGTGCTCGAGGACAAGCCCCTGGCCCGCGGCCTGCACGCGTCGTGCGAGATCGGCCACGAGATCCCCGAGGAGTTCTTCGCCGCCGTGGCCCAGGTGCTCGCCTTCGTCTACCGCCTGCGCGGAAAGGCGGCGTAGCCCATGCAGGACGTGCTGAAGAAGCTCTCGAAGTACTCGGACCTCATCGCCGCGAGCGTCGTCGTGCTCGTGGTGGTGATGATGATCGTCCCGCTGCCGTCGATGCTGCTGGACCTCCTGATCACGCTGAACATCAGCGTGGCGCTCGCGGTGGTCGTCACGACGCTCTACCTGCCGCGGCCGCTGGACTTCAGCGCGTTCCCGTCGCTGCTGCTGCTCACGACGCTCTTCCGCCTGGCGATCAACGTCAGCGTCACCCGGCTGATCCTGCTGCACGGCGACGCCGGGCACGTCGTCGCGGCCTTCGGGCAGTTCGTCGTCGGCGGCAACGTCGTCGTCGGGCTGGTCATCTTCATGGTCCTCGTGGTGATCCAGTTCGTGGTGATCACCAACGGCGCCGGCCGCGTCGCCGAGGTCGGCGCCCGCTTCACGCTCGACGCCATGCCGGGCAAGCAGATGGCGATCGACGCCGACCTCAACGCCGGGCAGATCACCGAGGAGGAGGCGCGCCGCCGCCGCCAGGACATCTCGCGCGAGGCCGACTTCTACGGCGCGATGGACGGCGCGTCGAAGTTCGTCAAGGGCGACGCGATCGCCGCCGTGCTGATCACGCTCATCAACCTGGTGGGCGGCATCGTCGTCGGCGTCCTGATGCAGAAGATGCCGTTCAGCGAGGCGATCCACCACTTCTCGCTGCTCACCGTCGGCGACGGCCTGTGCGCGCAGATCCCCGCGCTGCTGATCTCCGTCGCAACGGGCATCATCGTCACCCGGGCGGCCAGCGACAAGGACCTCGGCTCGGACATCGCCGGGCAGATCGGCGGCCAGCAGAAGGCGCCGATGGTCGCCGGCGCGGTGATCATGGCCTTCGCGCTGGTCCCCGGCCTGCCCAAGATCCCGTTCCTGGTGATCGGCGGCCTGTTCTTCTTCCTCGGGCGCGCGATGGGCCAGAACCGCGACGCGGCCGCCGCCGTGGTCGCCGCGGAGGAGGAGGCGGCGCGCGCGCTGCCGCCCGCGCCGGCGTCGCCGCGCGACCAGGCCCTGGACGCGCTGTCGCTCGACGCGCTCGAGCTCTCGATCGGCTTCGGCCTCGTCCCGCTGGTGGACGGGTCCAGCGGCGGGTCGCTGCTGCAGCGGGTCGGCGCCGTGCGCCGGCAGATCGCCGTCGAGGTCGGGACGATCATCCCGTCGGTCCGCATCCACGACGAGATCGGGCTGCAGAGCCACGAGTACGTCATGAAGGTCCGGGGCACCGTCGTCGCCCGCGGGCAGATCCTCGCCGGCCACCAGCTCGCGCTGGACCCGGGCGACGCGGTCGGCCAGCTCGACGGCATCCCGACCACCGAGCCCGCCTTCGGCCTGCCCGCGGTCTGGATCGGCGAGGGCGCTCGCGCCGAGGCCGAGGCCCTGGGTTACACCGTCGTCGACCCGGAGTCGGTGATCGTCACCCACCTGACCGAGACGATCCGCCGCCACGTCGCCGAGCTGCTCACCCGCCAGGACACCCGCGCGCTGCTCGACCGCCTCAAGGAGGTCAACGC
>JAICJK010000329.1 GCA_025928415.1 Solirubrobacteraceae bacterium
CACGACGTGGGCAAGCTGCTCATGCCCGCGGCGTTCGGGATCGAGGCGGTGGAGAACATCGTCCGCGACGCGCCGGAGGGCGCGCCCCGGGCGGCGCTCGAGCGCAAGCGGCTGGGGCTCGACCACGCGGCCGCCGGCGCGCTGCTGGTCGGGCTGTCCGACCCCGCCGACGACGTCGTCAAGGCGATCTCCTACCACCACGGCGGGCCGACCGGCCTGGTCTGCCCGAGCCCCGAGGCGGCCTGCGTCCAGGTGGCCAACGCGGTCGCGCACCTGCTGGCCGCCGACGAGATCGACCGCGACCTGCTCGGCGTCGCGCTGGAGCGCCTGAAGGCCGAGCCCGAGCTGCTCGACGAGGTGGCCGAGCGCGCCGGCGTGCAGGCGGCGGGCGCGAAGGGCGACCTCTCGGAGGCGGTCGGGCGCCTCGAGGCCGTCGCCCACATCGACGACCTCACCGGCCTGCGCAATCGCCGCAGCTGGATCGAGCACGTCCGCCGCGAGCTGGCCGCCGGCCGGACGGGGGCGCTGCTGATCTGCGACGTCGACTGCTTCAAGGAGGTCAACGACCGCCATGGCCACCGCGCCGGCGACCTCGTGCTCACCGAGGTGGCCCGCGTGCTGGCCCGCCACGGCGCGGCCGGCCGGCTGGGCGGCGACGAGTTCGGCGTCTGGGTGGCCGAGCCGGACGCGGGCGAGAGCACGGCCAAGGCCATCTCCGACGAGGTCGTGGCGACGCTCCCGCCCACGCTCGTCACCGGCGAGACGCCGCTGGGCATCTCCGTGGGCGTCGCCCGCGCGGACGACGACACCGACGTGATGGAGCTGATGGAGCGCGCCGACCGGGCGCTCTACGCGGTCAAGCCTGGCGGCCGGAGGGCACGCTAGATTCCGCCCATGGGGGCGGAGATCTACTTCGACGTCGGTTCGCCGTACTCGTTCCTGGCCGTCGAGCGCGCCGAGCGCGTGCTGGGCGAGGCGCCGGTCTTCCGGCCCGTCCTGGTCGGCGGGCTGTTCAAGCTCGCCGGCCGCGCGTCCTGGGGCGTGGGCGACCCGGCGCTGCGCGAGGCCGGGATGCTGGAGGTCGAGTCGCGCGCGATGGCCTACGACCTGCCGGCGATCCGCTGGCCGAAGCCCTGGCCGGGCGATTACCTGACCGCGATGCGGGTCGCCGTCTGGGCCGACGCCCAGGGCGCCTGCGCCGCCTACGCGTTCGCCGCGGGCCGGCGCGCGTTCCTGTGCGGCTGCGACCTGAGCCTCGACAGCGAGGTCGCCGCCGCGGCGCAGGAGGCCGGCCTGGACGGCGCGGAGGCACTCGCCGCCGCCCGCGATCCCGCGGTCAAGCGCGCGCTGCGCGAGGCCACCGAGGCCGCGTTCGCCCGCGGCGTGCTCGGCGTCCCCACCGTGGCCGTGGGCGACCGGCTGTTCTGGGGCGACGACCGGCTCGAAGAGGCGGCTAGGCCGCCACAGCCCGCCGCCACGGCGTGAGGCAGCGCAGCGCGCTGAGGATCGCGCGCGTGGAGGGCGAGCGGTTGAGCGTGTAGAAGTGGATGCCGGGCGCGCCGTTGGCCAGCAGGTCGGCGCACTGCATGGTCGCGTAGGCCACGCCGAAGTCGGTCACCGCGTCCGGCTGGTCGGCCCGCAGCTCGAGCTCGCGCAGCAGCCCCGCCGGGATGCACGCCCCGCACAGGCTGGTGAACCGCCGGATCTGGGCCACGTTGGTGATCGGCATGATCCCGGGGATGATCGGGACGTCGATCCCGGCGTCGCGGGCGCGGGCCACGTAGTCGTAGTAGACGGCGTTGTCGAAGAACAGCTGGGTGATGAGGAAGCGCGCGCCGGCGTCGACCTTCGCCCGCGTGTAGCGCAGGTCGGTCTCCGCCGACTCGGCGGCCAGGTGCACCTCGGGGAAGCAGGCGGCGCCGATGGTGAAGTCGTAGTGCTCGCGGATGAGCTCGATCAGCTCGCGCGAGTAGCGCAGGCCGCCCTCGACCGCGGTCCACTCGCGCGCCGCCATGCCCGCCGGCGGGTCGCCGCGCAGCGCCAGGACGTTCTCGATCCCGGCGTCGCGCATGCGGTCGAGCATCCCCCGCAGCTCGGGCACCGTGGCGCCGACGCAGGTGAAGTGCGCCATCGCCTCCAGCCCGTGGTCGGCCTTGATGCGCGAGACGATGTCGATCGTCCGGCCGCGCTGCTCCGCGCTGCCGCCGGCGCCGTAGGTGACCGAGACGAACGTGGGGTCCAGCCGCGCCAGCGCGGCCAGCGCATCGTCGAGGTTGCGCTCGCCGTCGGCGGTCTTGGGCGGGAAGAACTCGAAGGAGAAGGACGGCTCCGTGCCGGCGGCGATCCGCTCGTCGATGCGCATCGCGCCAGGCTAGCCCGTCCGCGTCCAGTGCTCGGCCGGATCCTCCCCTTCCGGGGGAGCCTTGACCGCCTCGCCGCGCGCCTCGAGGTGGATGAGCCAGGCGTGCGTGAGCGTGAGCATCCAGCTGGCCATCTCGCGCGTGTAGTCCTCGCCGGAGATCTCGCGTGCCACCTCGTAGGCCGTGCGAGGGCCGCCGGCCAGCGCCGCGCGGACCGCGTCCAGCCGGTCCGCCACCAGGTCGCGGTTGGCGTTGACGTGGCCGGCCACGTCGGTGAACGGCCGCGCGTGGCCGGCCAGCGCGAGCCGCGCGTCCAGCGCGTCGACGACGTCGAGCGAGTGCAGGAACTCGCCCACCGGGTCGGGGCTGAGGCCGACGTCGAAGTACAGCGAGACGCGGCCGAGGAGGTGGTCGCCGGAGATCAGCAGCCGGTGGTCGGGCTGGTGCAGGCAGACGTGCGACGGCGTGTGGCCGGGCGTCTCGACCACCTGCCAGCCGCCCAGGTCGGTGTGCAGCTCGACGCCGGGCAGCAGGTCGCGGTCCGAGCGCAGCGTGCCGGCGATGCCGTTGGACTCCTCGTGCTCGTCCGCCCAGCGGCGCAGGCGGTCCTCGGGGACGCCGCTCGCCCGGGCGATCTCCAGCCGCTCCGCGATCGTGCGCTTGCGGTCGACCAGGTCGGTGAACTTCGGGTGGATCCACACCTCGCAGCCCGCGCGGGCGGCGATCGGCGGCGCCTGCCCGCAGTGGTCGATGTGCCCGTGGGTGATGACGATCAGGCGGACGTCCTCGACCCGGTGGCCGGTGCGGTCGAGCGCGCGCTCGAGGTCGCGCATCGCCCCGCGCTGGTGCATCCCGGTGTCGACGAGGACGATCCCGTCGCCCGCCTGGAGCGCCCAGGCATTGACGTGCGGCACGCCCGGGAGCTCGAGCGGCAGCCGCAGCCGCCAGGCGCCCGGCAGCACCCGCTCGCCGCGCCCGACCTCTCGCGCCCGTGTCGGCTTGCGCACGCCGCGGGACGCTACCGTCCGGGGCCATGGCGAAGAAGCGCGAGCGGCTGCGGGCGCCCGAGTTCGAGTACCGCCGGGACGACGGCACGCTGCTCGTCCTGCGGGGCTCGCTGTCGCCCGCGACCCGGCAGCAGTACGCGGCCGCACTGGCCGGCAACGTCCTGTCGCGCGAGGACGCCTGGCAGCGCGCGGTGGAGTTCCTGTTCGAGCGCCTGGCCGTGCGCTGGGACATCGCGGGGACCGAGCCGCTGACCAGGCAGAAGGAGCTGCTGGCGCGCTTCCGCTTCGCCTCCGCCGACGAGCGCCGGTGGATCCGCGACGTGCTGCGCGAGCACCTGGCCGAGCACTTCCCGGAGATGTCACCGCCATGAACACCGACGCCTTCGCCCGGCTGCTGGCCGGCTACTGCCTGGAGGCCGCGCCGGGCCAGCAGGTGCTGGTCAGCTCGACCACGCTCGCGGAGCCGCTGCTGCTGGCGCTGCAGCGCGAGCTGCTCGAGCGCGAGGCGTGGCCGC